>JAFSKE010000122.1 GCA_017449135.1 Synergistaceae bacterium | reverse complement strand
GTATGAGAATTTAGTTACAAGTTCTTTTGCGCTGATTCAGGAAGGCATAGGAAAATACAGCTCTGAAGATTTAGCTTTAACAAAAGAATTTATGTCTTTAACTTCTAATGATTATACTGAATTTTTTACTGAACTTTTATTCAGAACTCCTGCAATCACACAAGCAGAGTCCCATACTGGTTTACGGTGATGTTTTAAGGGCGAGCCTTCGTAATCGGCCTGAATCGCAGACGCTCCGAAATATTTTGCCTCGAAAATTTTATCCGACTCGGACAATGCCTCTGGAGCTTTCCAACGAAGTTTGCCAATGGGAGGCTTAGCGTAAGGAATTCCATAGAAGAGTAAAGAATTTTTAACCTTCTTACCTACGAATGTACCGTTTTTTGTCTTGACTGAGCAATCAAAATCGCTGCCGTGAATTTGCTGATTCTGATGATTGTCTATTTTCAGATCAAACATAAAGCCTCCGCTGCCGTCTCCGTAACGTTCGTGAATTTTTTTTGAACGATACCAGCGTAGAACCATTCGACAAGCAAAAACTATAACCGGCGGGATTATGACATATATAAGTTCTATTGCTAAGTCTTCAGATAGATCCATTTTCATGAATTCCATAGCAAAATACTGCACTATCAGGAACACTACAACAATCGCAGCAAGTGCCATAAAACGGCGCGAGTTGTTTTTCTGAACGGCACGGCTGAAAACAATCTTTTCAACCATGGCTTCAACCAACATACCGCAAACAATACAAATAATCGAGCTCAGCCATATTGGATAGCCCATGAGCTTCGGGATTTCAAAGCTGAATCCATAACCAAGAGCAGCAATTAAAGCTACCGCAAAATCGTAAATAGTAATTAATTTTTTCATTTTAATCTTATCTTTCTGAAGGTTAATGACAATACCGTGTGAATTTTTAACTCTTCCTACATATTTTAAATATAGGAAGATTATTTTTTCAAATATTTTTTTATGAACCTTCCCGCTAACAAGGTTGTGTGAAAATTCCTTGTTACTGGGAAAGTTCATAAGTTCCGCGAGTCCCGCGCAGAGCTTCATCTGCCAGAAGAGGCAGATTTACTTCACAAACCGTTTCACTAACTGGCTGAATGATGAACTTGCCATTATTTCCCCTGCGGGAATGAATAAATACCGCCAGTCCTTAAATCCGTTTGCTCGCCCCCAGCGTGAAGCAATATCGCAGTAGCTTATGCCTCTTTCTTTTTTTGCTATTGTGTCAGGATCGTTTATCCTGTCTTCGCCCTTAACCTCAGTTTTGTGAGAATTTTCATGATTTTTTCACAGCTCCTTCCTTAGCTCATGCTCGTTACAAACATAAATGCAGCTAACAAAAAGATTTATGAAGTTTCCCGCTAACATGGTTTTGAAGGAAAAATTTTATTAAAAGCTTATAAGAAATTTTAGAAAATAAAAAAAGCCCCTCGAAGTTCGAGCAGCGTTTTTAAGACAATTCGCTGTAACGTTCCCCGAGATTTTTCATTTTCGGGTATTTGCCCATTTTCGCGTCTTCTATAGCGGTAAACCATTTATTTGGATTTTCTGTTGCGATGCTGACCTGCCTTTGAGGTATACCGCTATAAGTGAATTGAAGCGATTTTCCCGAAAAAAGTCCTTTTTTTATATCCAAGCTGAAAATTCTTGAAAGTTCATATAATTGAGGACTTATGCTATTAGTAAATATAAGTCTGTCCTTTTTCAATTCCAATTTCCCTGCTGATGTTGTTTCGCTCATAAAGACATAATCATTGAGAACTTCTTTAATTTTATGAATGCCTTTCATGGCTTCTAAAGAGTTTACGTCCATATCTAAAACTTCGTCGAAATATTGAAGCCCTTTGTCAAAATCCCCCTCGCGTGCATATTGTTCAGCCCGTTCAAGCAAATTATTAATATTTTTTCCGTTTATATTTATGGTTGCTCCATTAACGGTTAAATTTCCCTCAATGCTTACGTTATATTCATTAATTGCCTTTTCAACAACATATGCAGAATGGCAATACGGACAAACAGCGGCAGACTGACTTGGATCAACATTCAAAGAAGCTCCGCAGTTCGTGCATTTAGCAGGAACTATTTTTGTTTGAGGTGTACTCGGCGTGAAATGGGATAAATCAAAGCTGCCGGCTTTGGCTCCGCAGTTGAAACAAAATTTTGCATCATCATGGAGCTTGGCTCCGCAAGAAGAACAAAACATACTAAGTCTTTTATTAAAGGACAAATCCGCCGATCAGACGGAGAAGTTTTGCTACGTTAGTCGCTGTAGTAAATTCAAGATGAACGAGACCAAGTCCGGCGAAAGCAATGTCTACATCCGTATCAATATCAAGAACGCCTGCAGTCTTAACAGAGAATGCCTGAATTTTGCTGTACGGAAAAGAAGAAAAATCTTTTTTCTTTCCAAAAACACCTTGAACATCAACAACAATCATTCTTTTATTCGTAAAGACCATGTAGTCGCGCATTGCCTGATAGCACGCTATAGTCTCTTCACCGTCAACGTAAAACATTGAAACAGTATCGTCAAAAGTGTTTAATGCGACTTCTTTCATTTTGAAAATCTGTGAATTATTTGTGAAGTTAATCATTGTAAACAGCCTCCATTGTAAAATTAGTTTTTATTTTATGACTCTGGTCATTAAAAATCTGAAATAAATATATCCAAAGCTTTTGTGTTTGAATAAATTTCTGTGTTTTTTTTTCGGACAAAGCTCCAGTTAAAAATTTTTAGCTCGTCTTTTTCAAAGCAACTATTTGATTTAACCTTCCAGAAAATCCATATATTTTAAATTCCATATATTTAAATAGGAAGATTCTTTTATTTTTTATGAAGCTTCCCGCTAACAAGGACGTGAATTTTTCACTTCGTTGTTACTGGGAAATTTCATAAGTTCCGCGCCAGCCTCTCGCCGAGCTTCCCGCCAGCCTCCCGCCACGTTCAACACATTAATTAATTGAGGTGGCCTAAACTCTCTCTACAAGCTCATTTACAAGCCTAGACCTTTCAAAATTTCGTAGAACCTTCTTGTAGTTAAAATCTTTGGGATTAATTTCAACTGACTTCTTTTAGTGCCTTGCAATCGCTCGAATCAAATTTCCTGAGCTGAAGTTCATTTTTTCTAGTACTCACAAGGCTTTTCGCATTATTTTCTCTTTTTTCATTTTTCCCGTTATTTTCACCCATGAGGTGGCCTAACCTCTCTCTACAAGCTCATTCACAAGCCTGAATCTCTGAATGATGTAGAACCCTTCTTTTCGTCCTGCGCAATGGCTTTGATGTAATAGTGAGAATCTCAACCCCATCGGAGGCCTCGACTTCAACTGTAGCACGACCTTCTTCTTGTGCCGTGCTGAATGCCCCTAAATGTAGTGTTTATCATTATTTACAATCGATGTGCAACTGGCTTTCTGTGCCTTGCTTTTTCGTTGATGTGATAGCTATACCCGTTCGCGTCCAGACTCCGGCCTCGTGCCCCTGAGGCCACCTAAAGTTAGATGTAGTAATGTATTACGCATTTTCGCTCTCCGTGAGATTGAAAGACTTCTTGTAGCTAAAATCTTTCGCTTTGACGTGCAACTGACCATAATTTTCGCTCTTTGTAAAGTCAGTTCCCATAAGCTTTTACAGAGCTCAAAAAATGACGATTTCTGTCCTCTGCAATGGAACTCATGAAATACGACCTTCTTCATGTCGGAAGTCGTCGAGAAGCAGCCGAAAAATAACATTCTTTCCTATTAAAAATATTACGGAAAAAACTTCATGTAAGTTCATAAAACCTCTTGATTACTTATGTTTTAAATTCACTGTTAAAGCCGGCGTTCCATTCCGAGTTTAAACGAAGTGCTGGTGATGGGATTAAAAGTCCATTCTTTTCGTGGAGCTCATTATTGAGATTAAACAGAGTGCTGGGTTGACGAAAAGTCCCTGTTCATCGGTCTTTATGGCTGAAATTAAACAGAAGGCTGTAAACAGAGTGCTGTAAACAGAAGGCTGGAGAGGGGCAAAATGAGCTAGTCATC
>JAFSKE010000013.1 GCA_017449135.1 Synergistaceae bacterium | reverse complement strand
TGTTCTTCCGATTCAGGTGTCGGTGTCGGGGTTGGCTCTGCTGATTCGGGAGTCGGATCTGCGGGAGTTGGAGTTGCCGGGGCAGGTGCAGAGGGAGTATTTGCTTGTTCTTGTTCTTTCTCCGCAATCGTGATTGACGCTTCAAGATTTTGGCTGACATCGTTATAATTTTCAGCCGTCGCCGTTGCAACAACATTAAACTTAAAAGTTCCTGCCTTTGTCGGAGTTCCCGAAATCGTGCCGTCAGTACAAGTTAAACCGTCGGGCGTTCCGTTAGTCGACCATGTAATCTTTGCCGTGCTTGGTGTCGGTGTCGCAGTGAAATATTCCGAGAGTTTCACGCTCGAATATGCCGTGTCAACTGTTCCGCCGGGTAAATCTTTTGTTTTTGTCAGATTTAATGTAATGTCGCCCTTCGCAACGGTTATCGTAACAGTTTTCTCTGCAACACTTGATTTTATTACGGGCGTTGTTACTGCGGTATATGTTGCCTGAGCTTTTACGGTTACGGTGTAAGTTTCTGCGGGGGTCGTGTTTCCGACTGTCAAAACTCCGTCACTAATTGAAATTGTTGAAACTGTCGGAGTTATCGCAACGTCCCAAGAAACTGTGTAGCCCGTTGTTAAAGCAACGTTATCAAGACTCACAATCGGAGTAAATGTTTCCGTTGTTGGCGTGCCGTATTTCGTATTAATCGTGTCTGTGCCCGTGATGTCAAGGCTCAAAACCGGAGGAACATACTCAACCGCACCGATTGACGGGGAATCTGCAAAAGCGTTGCCGATCTGGTCATACTCCGGTGCTACGTCATGACTGCCTTTGCCGATAATGTCTTTTAACGCACTGTAATTCTCAAAAATTTTATATACTTTGTGAGTAACGCCGTTGACTTTTACATCGGACGAGACGGGATTTTCCCACGTAGTTAGAGCAATGTTGCCATTTGTTGCCGTAGTTGTGAAAGGATACGCACAATTATTGTAAGCAGCACTTCCAGAATTAGCATCAGTAACATTTGCCGTATTCCATATCAATGTATTGCGGAGGTTTGTTGTACCGCTATAAAAATAAATTTCATTTCCAGAACTTGAGGCTGTGTTATTCACAATGGTACAGTTTGTGATTGTCGGGGTTAGACTGGAGTTGTTGGATTCCCCCATGCCAATGCCGCCGCCGCCAACACCAGCATTATTGCCGGTAATAGTGCAGTTAATAATTGTAGGGTTGCCGTCGTTAATGTAAATGCCGCCGCCCAAGCGGGTAGCAGTATTGCCGGTAATGGTGCAGTTTGCTATTATCGGGTTGCCGTTCTGAATGCCAATGCCGCCGCCGTAGCCCTGGTTGGCAGTAACATTATTGCCGGTTATGGCGCAGTTGATGATTTTCGGGCTGCTGCTGCCAGAAATGTAAATGCCGCCGCCGTAGCTTGGTGAAGAATTGCCGGTAATGGTGCAGTTGGTGATTGTCGGGCTGCTGCTGGAAATATAAATTCCGCCGCTTGTACTACCTGTTATCGTGAAGCCGTCAACTGTTGTTGAATTTGAGGTTATATTTATATAAGAATGACTAAGTCTCGTTGTGTTTGTGTTTAGTTTGCGATCAGATGAAGTTGTTTCGTCTCCTGAAAATCCGCCGTAAAGGTGAAGAGTTCTGCTCCCCAAATAAATTTGACTTGATAAGTTGTAGTCGCCGCTTTGAATGTAAACTATATCACCGGAATTAACGGGGGTGGTGTAGCTGGTGGTGGTGTTGGTCAAGAATGTATTGAGGGCGTTTACAGATGTACCGTTGTTGATTGCTTCACTCCATTTACTTTGATTGTATTCGACATCGCTTGAAGTATATTTGATTGCTTTATCGGTAATGTCGGAAGTGTCTTTCACAACGTACCATGATGTTGCGAAGGCTGTACCCCCCCCCCCAAGTTAAAAAAACTCACGCACAAAAATAATAACGTGAATGTGAAAAATTTATTATGCTTCATAAAAATAAAATGCCTCCTTATATTTAAGGTAAATATTGTAATAAATTCAAAAACGCAGGGATTTTAGCAAAAATAATTAATTACGTAAAGCCCCCTCACCCTTCCACCGTTACCCCTCCGTCCGACAAGTCGGACACCTCCCCGCACACGGAGATGCAGAGAGATTGGCGAAGGGTTAAGCAAGATTAAAGACTCTTCTTCCTGACCTTGAAAAATATAAATCCTAAAATTATCCAAGTTATTAAAAGAATATAAGACTCGTTGTTAAGTGAAACGTTTAATCCCGGAATCGGAACTAATAAAAGCAGCGTCATTCCTACTGACAAAATAAATCCTATTGTCCCGAAAATTAAAATATCGACTCGTTTTTCGGCGAGTGCATATTTAGCAGCGGAGATTGAAGTGTAAGCAAACCCGATCGCAGCTCCCGTTGATGCCATATCAAAAACCCAACCCATTACAGGCCGTCCCATTAAGCACGTGAACGACGCAATCGTCATGCAAAATATTCCTGCGTGTGTGGGAACTCCGTTTTTGTTAAGGTAACTAAACCATTCGGGAATCATTTTGTCCCTCGACATTGAATATAATAATCTGCTCGTTGCAGTGTAAAATCCGATTATCCCCGTCAACATGGCCGCAATTACTGACGCTGTGATTAAAAATATTCCGATTTTCCCTAAAATCATATTTGAAGCGTTGATAGTCGGAATTGCTAAAATCCCTCCAAGTCTCGGAAGTGCATCGTTATATTCTACCCAGCTTGAGAACACCGGAGGAAATACCGAACACGCAAGCAAAGTTAAAGCAACATAAACAAAACCTCCGCAAATAATGCTTGTGTCCATAACGATTTTTACTTTGTCAGAGGAGAAATCCGACTCTTCCATTAATTGAGGAACAGTATCAAAACCGACAAATGACATCGGCCCTGTAACAAATACGGCAATAATTTGAGCTAAAATTCCCTTGTTAAAATTTTCGTTTATCGGGTGAAACATCGGAATTAAATTTGAAGATTTAACGTTAGGATTCAAAAAAGCCGCTCCGATTAAAATTAAAATTCCTCCCAGCAAAATCATAACTAAGAATGTTTGAATTTTCCCGTTAAATTGGACTCCGCCGAAACTTATAAACATTAAAATTATCATTGTGAGAATTGCTAACAGAATTTCGCCGAAATAAACGTCATAACCTGCGACAATATAATGGAATCCGAATTGAAAAGTCCTGCCGAATACAGCACGAAGAATTAAATTTAGTGCAGTAGCGTTCAAAGGAATTACGGAAAGATACGACAGACTCAAAAACCAAGCACAGAGAAAACCGTGTTTTTTTCCGAAAGCCATTTTTGCGTAAATAAACTCTCCGCCAATCATCGGAAATTTTTTAATCATGTAGCTGTAATTATAAGAAATTATCAGCATTACAATCATCGCAGCTTCCATTGCTATTAAAGTCCCGAAAGGTCCTGCATTTTTCAGGAAAACATTTCCCGGCATTACATAAGCACTCCAGCCTATGACGCAGCCGAAAGCAAGCGACCAGACATTTAACGGAGTAAGTTTTTTATTGAGATGTCTCTCAGAATTTACTGTAAAAAACAACATCAGGCTTTTTTCCCCTTTGTAGTATGTTTTTTGAATTATAACACGTGTAAAAGTCTCTGCGTGTTATACTAATTTTTATATTTATCGAAAGGGCTTTGAGATAAAAAATTATGTTATCGTTTTTTAACATCATTGACGCAACTTTTATAGAGATAACCATGATTCCGTTTTTGTTTATTCTGACAATTTTTTTAGGCGGGAGAATGGCGACGAATCAGGAAATTAACAGACGATTTCTTTTGCTTGTTGTTTCGACATTAATAGCAGTATGTTTTGAGGTTTTTATCGAAATTTTTACGGATATGGCGGTAAATTCGTTTTACATGAAATTATTTTATTTCAGCGTAAATGTAAACGGATTTTGCCTGATGTATTACGTTGCAGCTTATACACGGAGTACTTCGAGAAGGTTAATCAGGATAAATTTATTTTTGCTCGCAGTAAGTTTAATTTCACTTTTCATATTCGGAGACAACGAAAATATTTACATGATGTTTTCGCCTGGATTTGCAATTTTCTTTGTAACTGAAGGTTTTATTTTACAGTTAATTTATCAGAAATATTATGCTAACGGGCAGTTTATAGTAATGAATTTATTATTTATTTTGTTGATTGACTCGTTTGTGATTCAATATTTATTTAATCAAAATATCCCGCTTGTTTATACAGTAGCGACGATGATGCTTTATTTTACGTTTTTTTATCTTGAAGCACCGACTTACGCAAGATTATTAACGGCTCATCAGGAAACTGAACAGGCAAGAATCCAAACCGAAGAATCAATCAGACAGGCAAAACTTGCTAATCAGGCAAAAAGTACTTTTCTTGCGAGTACTTCACACGAAATCAGAACTCCGATGAACGCAATTTTAGGAATCAATGACATGATTTTGAATGAAAATCCTGAACCCGAATCGCGTCAGGCTGCTTTGGCGATAAAAAAATCAGGTGAATATCTGCTAAACCTCGTCAATAATATTCTTGACATTTCAAAAATCGAAGCAGGAAAAATGGATTTATTCGAGACCGATTATCACCTTTGCGAATTATTAAAAGAATGCGAGGATTTTGTAATTGAAAAACTTGGGAAAAATAATAATATAAGGTTTATTCTCGATGTTGACGAAAACATGTCAGAACATTTGAACGGTGATGTTTTGAGATTGAAGCAGGCATTAATAAATCTTCTCGACAACGCCGTTAAATATACACGCAAAGGAAGCATAACGTTAAAAGTTCAAGGGGACAGAACGGACAAAATTATAATTGTTTCATTCATTATTCAGGATACCGGATTAGGAATGAAAGAGGAAAACCTTAAACACATTTTTGAACCTTTTGAACGTGCAAACATAGCCGAGACTCGAAGTATTTTAGGTGCTGGCTTAGGATTGACATTAGTTAAAAACGTTGTCGATATTATGAACGGTACAATAAATATTGAAAGTTCATACGGTGAAGGCACAAAAGTTACGATGAATCTTTATCAGAAAATAGCTTCAAGCGATGATTTCACAGTTAAAGAATACGAGCAGGAAATGATGACAAATGCCCAGAATTTGCCCGTTGAAGATGAGAACACTAAAAACGAATGGCCTGACGCAAAAATTTTAGTTGTTGATGACACACCGGTTAATCTTGTTGTAGCTAAAGGAATGTTGAAGGATTCGCGTGCAAAAATTGAAACTTCGGAAAGCGGCGAAGATGCTCTTGAAAAAATGAAATCCGAAAAATTCGATATTGTATTCTTAGATCATAAAATGCCTGGAATGGACGGGATAGAAACGTTAGGACGAGCAAAAAAAATTTCGCCTGACACAAAATATATTGCTTTAACTGCCAATGCCGGAGTAAATGCAAGAAATGAATATATCGAACTTGGTTTTGATGATTATCTCCCGAAACCCTTTAAGAGTTTAGAAATGATAAAAATTTTGAAAACGTTTTTGAAAGGTTAATTTTGTTTCACCCCTCCACCGCTAAAGCGGTTCCCCTCCCCTCAACGAGGAGAGGCTTTGTATATGTGAAAATTCTTGTCTCCCCTTAGTAAGGGGAGATGTCTCGAAGAGACAGAGAGGTTAAACAGCATTACTAATAAACCCAAAACTGAAAATCCAAAATTACAGCCTCCGCCCGATGAACTAATATCTTTTTTCAGCCATGAATTTAATAACGACATAATTTCGTTTTTATCACTGTCAGTCATGTCATCTATTTTAACGCCATGTGCTGCTTTTGATGAAACAAAAACGTGAATATTTTTGTTGTCAGTTTCAGGGAGTCTCACAAAATACCAAGGGTCTGAATCTCCGTAAATCATGATAACGTTGCTTGTGTTTGTTTTAGTCCATTCAAGCATTTTATTACGCATTTCAGGATTGAACGTGAAAGCCTTTAACTGTTCCTGAGTAAATTCAGCTTTGAATGTAAAATTTATTGCTTTTTCGTCAGTAAGATTCAAAGACAGCCCGGCCTTTTCAACAGCTTCACGAAGATATTTTATCGACAATCCATAATTTCCGTTTTCAGTTGCAGCCTGATACAAATAAGGAAATAAAAGATCGACGTTATAGTCTTCTAAATCTTTTTGAAAGAGATCTGAAATTCCCTCCAAAAATTCCTCGTTTTCTTTTACGTCAGTTGAGGGATCGTCAGTTCGTGGAAGTTTCATAAGTTTTTCGATCGAAGCAAAATCCTGATCATACTGCCACACTCCGACATCATAATCCGTTAAATAATTTTCATAAACATCTGATGACGTTAAACCTGAGTTATTTTTCAAAATTCTTTCATCTTCAGAAATTAAATTCCAAACTACAGGCTGAAGATAATCACGGTTTTTTATTGCCTCAACTTGAAAATCAAGCATTAAATCACGGTATTCTTTTGCTTTAGTTTCTCCGTAACGTTCATTTCCGATTGTGTTATAAAGTGCTTCATACATTCGTTTGTCATTAGTTCCGTCGCAGAAAGGTGCAACGTAAGCAACATAAGCATTAACGTCATTCGGAAAATAATATGCAAAAACGTTTGTAGCCTGTCCTCCCTTGCTTGTTCCCGTGAAAATCCAACTGCCCGATAAAATTTCTTTTAATTCACGAATTATATTGTGAAAATCATTTGAGGCGTTTTCGTCATTAAGATATTCCCATAATGCCGTGCTTTCCCGAGATAAATTTTTCGGAGCTGATTTTTTGAAGAAACGATATTCGACATTGATAAAATTTCCGTCAAATTTTTCTACAAGTTCGTGTCTGTCGTCAGTCGTAAAATATTCATCATTAAGTTCATAACCGTGAACCTGCATAACATTTACATTGTCATAACCGTTAAAACCGATTTCGATTCGTTGAGTAAAAGTTTCAGACGTTGCACCGTTCCAATCAAGAGGCTGTTCAAAGATTACGAGATATTTTTCTGCAAAAGGTGTTTTGTCTCCGCTTTTTATTTGAATAATCTCATCTACCGATACAACATCGGGAAGCGATAAAAGTTTGTCCCTGAATGATTCCGAAAAAGCCGTCCCCGTTAAAATTGAAAGAATTAAAATTAAAAGAGCAAGCGTTAAATATTTTTTCATCAAAATTCCCCTCCGGCTGAGAAGTTAAACACCTCCCCGCAAGCGGAGAGGCTGTTATCATGAGATTAAATCAATCAAACTAAAATCTTTCGACTTTATATTTTCCTTCAAGTTCTTTGGATTTTGTCTGTAAAAATTCCTGTGTTTTCTGTTCTCTTAATTCCTGCATTATGTGAGTCTTTACATCTTCAAAAGGTGCTACGGATTCTGCGATATGTTCCTCAAGTTTGATAATGTGCCAGCCGAATTGTGATTTTACTGGTTCTGAAACATCGCCGGGATTTTTGAGACTGAATGCGGCATTTTCAAATTCTTTTACCATTACGCCCTTCGGAAATTCTCCCAAGTCTCCACCGTTAGCAGCACTTCCCGGATCTATTGAGTATGTTTTTGCAACGACATCAAAAGATTTTCCGGTTTTCAATTCCTCTTGAACTTTTTTAAGCGTAACGTCATCGCTGACAAGGATATGGCGGGCATGAACTTTTTCGGGCTGTACAAAAAATTTCGGGTTTTCGTCATAGAATTTTTTTGCTTCGTCATCACTGATCGTTAAATCTTTGATTACTTCCTTCATAGCTGCCTGAGCCAACATTGCACGTTTTGCACTTTCGAGAGTTTCAATAAATTCAGGTGTCTTATCGAGTCCATTTTCAACGGCGTAATTTGCGTAAAGTCTCATTGAAATGACATCATCAATAATCATTTTTCTGCCCTGTTCTGAACCGTAAAGCATCATAGCCTGCTGTCCAAAGGGTTTGATAAATTCGAGAACTTCGGCTTCGGTAATATCCTGACTGGCGACTCTTGCAACGACTTTTTTTGTGTTATTTTCGGCTTCTGCACAAAAGGCAAAATTCGCAAACACTAAAACAATAACTAAACCTGTGAAAAATTTTTTTGTCATAAAAAAACTTCCTCCTGAATAATAAAATTTTATCTTGCTTCACAAGTTCCATAAAGTGGAATATGAATTACGTTTTTATGTATAATAACACATAAGGAGAAAAAAAATGACGGAAGAAGAAAGACTTGAAAAAAATAACAGGATTCGTGAAAAAGTTAAAGAGACTCGTCTGAGAAGGCAGAGTCAAATTTGCAGAGTCTTTCGAGTAAAAATAGATTTTTCGCATCTCAACGAATTTGAAAAGACACAACTGAAAATGATTTTTGTTGAGGCGAAATGGCTTTATAATGATATTTTAACATTCTCAAGTTCTAATGACATTAATGAATATGATTACAAAATTAAAACTGTTCAGGGATTAGATAAAGATAAACAACCTGTAATCCGTGAAATTAAAAATTTAAGTTCACAAATGAAACAATCAGTAATTCAAGGTGTCAAACACAACATAAAATCTCTTTCAGCAATGAAAAAACACGGTCGAAAAATCGGCACGTTAAAATATAAATCAAATTACGAATCAATAAATCTTCAACAATATGGAGTAACTTATAAATTTTGCGATAAAAAACACATGAAATTTCAGGGAATGAAAAGACCGATAAAAATTGAAGGTACAGAGCAGTTTTTTGACTTGCCGGGACTTGAATTTGCAAACGCAAAATTATTAAATCTTCCTGACGGCTATTACGTTGCTGTTACAACATT
Source organism: Synergistaceae bacterium (assembly GCA_017449135.1). Lineage (GTDB taxonomy): Bacteria > Synergistota > Synergistia > Synergistales > Aminobacteriaceae > JAFUXM01. The sequence goes on along the minus strand of JAFSKE010000013.1, from coordinate 31,722 downwards.
TGAAAATAAGGGAGGTGAAACGAAAAAATATAAACCTGAAATCGGAATAGACATGGGAATAAAAACCTCAATAACAACTTCGGAAGGCAAAAAATATAAAATATTTGTTGGAGAAACGAAACGCCTTAAAAAAATTCAACGCCGGATAATGAAACGTAAAAAGGGTTCCAGCAACAGATATAAACTGCGAAAATTATTGAGGAGAGAATATCAAAAACTTGACAACAGAAAAAAAGATAAAGCAAACAAAATCGTTAATGAATTACTCGGACATGAAAAGGTTTACATGCAGGACGAAAATTTAAGCGGCTGGCATAAAGGACTTTTCGGAAAGACAGTTCAACACTCGATATTAGGAGCTATAAAAGCAAAATTAATGAAAAATGAAAGAGTTGTAGTTTTGCCTAAAAGTGTTGAAACAACAAAAACCTGTCCAAAATGCGGAAAAATAAATAAAGAAATCACGCTTTCGGACAGAATTTTTGAATGTTCGTGTGGTTACAAAGAAGATAGAGACATTCACGCAGCACGAAATATGATTCTATTGTCAAAATTAAATAAAAATACCTGTGGGACGCAGGAAATTTTTTACACAAACGCCTTTGGAGAGGACGTAAGACGGAAACATAAACAAAAATGTTGCAACGCTGACCTCGTAGAATTAGGAAGCTGCTATTATAATGGCGGTAGTTCACCACATTAACGCTATAATAATAATCATAATCTTTGAATTTAATATTTTATTTTTAATGGAGTGGATTTTTTTGCGGATTGTAAATACTCAGGTTGTTTTAGGACTTGCAATTTGGATTTCTGGATTTGCCTTTATGGTAATGGGCTGGCTTGTCGGTGAGCTTTCGGAGAAGTGGGGAAAAATCCCATCGAAAATTCTATACAAAATCGGAGCCGTTATAGTTGCCGTACCCGTAATAATTTTATTATGGAAAGTTTCAGCTTTGCTTTATGTAAATCGTTTTCATATTGCGACATACATTAATAATACATTCCAATTTGTGAGTGATGCTCTCAAGGTTTTATAGGGAAATAATCGGATTAATCGTTGCAGCTTTCATGCTTTATTTTCCGTATGAATGGTGCAAATTCCGACACGAAGACGAAAAAATTTACGGGCTTAAATGGTTTCTGACTTCAAAATCAAAACGTGATGTAATAATTGCACTTGCATTAACGTTAATTCCTTTGAGCGTAATAACATTTTACTGGCCTTACGAATGGGGCGGGAGAGGATTAAAACACCCTGATTTTTTTCAGGCACTTGATTATTTAGGCGGAGGAATTGCAGCAGCATTTATCGAGGAAACATTTTTTCGGGGATTCATTCAGACTTTGTCCGTAAAAAAATTCGGAGTTTATGTTGGAATATTTTTGACGAGTTTAATTTTTGCGTTGAGCCATTTAATCGTGATTTCGGGCTGGTTAAGGTTTGCAACATTTTTTCCAGGTTTAGTAATGGGAATTTTAAGACACAGAGGAGGTTCAGTGATGCCGTCAATAATTTATCATGCCTTGTGTAATGTTTGGGCAGTTTGGCTGGCACCGGTACCATGAAAAAAATTTTGTTAGCGGTAATAATTTTATTTTTTGCAACTGAGGCTTATTGTGAAAATAATATCGAACTCCGAATCCCCTGCAAAATCGGTTCTGAAGTTACAGCCAGAATGCCTGAAGGAGAAATTATAAATCTCGGAAAAGTTTTAATGACACCTTCAAAAACAAATTGGCCTGCTTACACTGCAAGTAAATGGAGCGAACCTTCAACTGTTTGTGCTTCGGCAGTAAATGCGATTCACATTTTGATTAATGTTGAAAAAGACAGAGGGAGAATTATAAGTCTTGTGCCTTCAGTTACAGTTGCACCGGCAGCAGCTCAGGGAGCATTTTTTTCGATTGAAGTTCCGGCGGGTTCTGGAATTTTCGGAGGCTTTGCACCTTTGACGGGCTCAAAAGTTACGGTTGAACACGAAGGAATTGAAAATAATTTAACAGATTTTCCGAAAGAAAACGACATTTTAATAATCAGAACTGAATTGCCTAAAAAACCTAAAAATTTTATGGTTGAAATTGAAAACAGACCCGGAGGCCGTGTAATTCTTTGGAATAATGAAGGCTGTGAAGTTATTGCAAGGGTAATTCACAGAGTTTCAGGTGTCGGAAGATTCGGGGGAACAGTTTATCAAAATATCGGCAGGATTCGAGCATCACATTCTGGAGTTATAGATATTTCAACATCAAAACGTGATGAAGTCGGAGGGATTCAGATTATGCCTTTGAAACATGCTTTGACATCGCCCGAAATGATTAACGCATGGAGTCTGACACAATGGTTAATAATTTCGCCTTTGCCCGAACAAAACGATCTTGAAGGCCATGAACCTTTATTCAAAAATTCGTTTTTGCCTGGAAGCCAATTAAATGACAGACTGCCCGATTTATTAAACGATTATTCGAGGAGACCGTTAATAATTTGCAGGCGGAACGGAGGAAATTGGGAAAAACTGCCCGATGTTTCGGGACGAGTTGATGACGCATTGAACGATGTAACGCATTTACGATTATATTTCCCGTCTTGGGAGTTATGATACTGCTTTAATTATTTGAGGCATTCTTTTCAATCATTTTGTCAACACGTTCCCAAAACTGTTGTGAAAATTCAGAAGTAGCAGGAACTTCCAGTCTTTGTGAACCAAGTTCAAAGATGAGAGTTCCTTTATTTTCTGTTACAAATCTTTCCTTGATGTTCTGATATTTTTCATCTTTGACCAATACGTCTAAAGGCTTCTCCAATACTTCTGACAGTTTCACCATGTAATAATAACTCGGTACTGAACGGCCACGTTCCCAACGTGAAACCAAATTCCCATCCGCTCCTATTAAATCGCCTAATTCAGCTTGAGTGAGTCCTTTTTCTTTTCTTAATTCTCTGATTAATTTGATGTCAATCATGATATATACCTTCTTTATGAAATAAATATACAAAGAAGGTCGGATTTTACAACGACGCAGAGGCTATACTTCAAGGCTAAAATATAAATAATTTTTTCTTGACATAAATAGCTGTAAATAGTAGAATAATATTAAAATCCCATATTAAAATTAGCATTAAAGACTAATTTATTTTTAATGAAAGGAGAGTCATTTTTGTGAATAACAAAAATTTCTTCAGTTTTTTGACGATAATGTTTGTACTTTTTGTGCTTTCATTTGTCGTAGCAGGTTGTGGCGGTGGAGTGTCAAGTTTAACGGATAATCCTGATGCAAATAATTCTGACCCTACCGATCAGACAAAATCAAGTTTCCTTGTTATTTTTGATAGTAACGGAGGAACTGAAATAGCTTCTCAGGAAGTTCAAAGCGGTGATAAGGCAGAAATTCCTGACATTCCAACAAAAGAAAATAATCTTTTCGTTGGCTGGTATCTTGCAGGAGAGAATGATTTTTCATTCAAATTTAATTTCAATACTCCGATTCAAAAAGATACTACGCTTCATGCAAAATGGTATAACACTGTTGACACAACTGACAGCGATAATGACGGACTGCCTGATGAATTAGAATTTACGTTTGGAACTGATCCTGTAGAACCTGACACGGATACGGACGGTCTGACGGATTACGATGAACTTAACTGGTTGAATTATAATCCTTTGGAAATTGATTCTGACGGAAACGGTATTCCTGACGGTGATGAAGACCCTGATAAAGACGAATTGACAAACATTCAGGAATCAAATTTCGGAACAAATATGATTCTTACTGATACCGACAGAGACGGTTTAACGGACAAAGAAGAAGTTGAAAAATACAAAACTGATCCGTTAAAGTTTGATACAGACGGAGACGGCGTTGGAGACGGAACAGAAGTTATCATTAATTCAAATCCGCTCGTGAAAGAAACGAAATTCACAACAACATTGTCAACGGATTACACAAAAAACAATCCTCAAGCTGTTGACATCAGTGTAGAAATGACTTCATCTGCTGAAAATGCGGGCAGTCTTTCTGTTGAAGCGGTCAATCTCATCGGACACCCTATGATTTCGTACGTTATGCCGGGATATATTAATTATGCTGCTTACGAAATTGACACTGCGAGTTCCAAAGATATTGAATCGGCAAAAATTACTTTCACACTTGGAAGTGATTACAAAGAAACTGACGACTTCAAAGCGAGAATTTATTACGTGAACGAAGAAGAAAACGTTTTTGAAAAACTTGAAAATCAAACCGTAAACGGAAACAAAATTTCGGCAAGTCTGACTCATTTTTCAACGTACATACTTCTTAATTCAGTAGCTTTTGACGCAATTTGGAGCAATGACATAAGGCCGATTTACGCAAATGCAAGCAATGACAATAATTTTCTCGATGTAGTTTTCGTAATTGACGGTTCAGGAAGTATGGGAGGTTATTATGGTAATGATCCCAATAGACTGGCCTTAAAACTCCCACAAGAGTTTATTGACAAATTAAGAGACGGGAAAGACAGGGCGGCGGCTGTAAAATTTACCAGTAGTGCAACGATAGTTTCCGATTTAACGACAGACAAAGCAGGTATAAAAGCTAAAATTAACTCAATATATTATTCTGGTGGGACTGACGGAACTACGGGAATAAAAGCAGCTCTTGATATTTTGGATTCTTCAAATGCCGCATCAAAATACATTATTTTCCTCACAGACGGAGAAGATAGTTATTACACTGCTTATAACTACGATGTTCTCATTCAGAAAGCAAAAGATAATAATATCATTATTTATTCAATCGGAATGGGTTCAGCAAATGAAAGTAAATTGAAAAACATTGCCGAATCGACAAACGGGAAATATTATCACGCTACTGCTACAGGCTCTGTAACAACAGATGATATTTTGAATCTTGATACTGTCTACCAAGAAATCGAAAAAGAAACTATCGATTACACAAAAGACAGCAACAAAGACGGGATTAGCGATTATTACACAAATCTCATTTTGGACGGCACTTTAACGCTTCCTGACGGCACTACGATGTTTACAACCATTCCTGAAGAGTCAAAAGATGTAGCGGATTGGGACGGAGACGGATTGTTAAACGGCGAAGAAATTTATGTATCAACGATAGCTTACATCGAAGGCAGAACGCAAATTATCATGAAATCAAATCCATTATTGCCTGATTCTGACTGGGACGGCTACAGCGATTACGATGAAGTGAAAAAGATGAAAACTTCTCCGCTGAAATATACAATGCCTCAATCCGGGTCAAAACCCTCGACAACTATCCGCGATGTCGTTTACGATACTATTTTCCCCGAAAAATATTTGGAACTCTCAAAGGAAAGAAATCTTTTCACAAACTTTGTTCAAGATCTTGCTTCGACATTCAAATTCGACTTTGAAAAGGTTGAAATACCTAAGAGAATTTACATGAATTACTTTAATGATTACGCTTCAGGTGATATTATTTCAAAAGACGCAGAAGCCGTTGCAAGACAGACCGTACTTCAGTATTGGATTGATGGTCTAAAAATGGCTGGCAGCTTTTTGAAATTTGTGAAACAAACGACGAATTTTGTATCTGACATAAAAGGCGGAAAGTATGACGAAGAGTTTACAAAGGCAAATTTCAGCGAACAAGATGGAAAGGAATTGCTTGAAAAACTTGAAAAAGAATCAGTACGTTATGGTAAATATGTCGAAAAAATGAAAAAAGCAACCAAATTAGACATAATGCTAATTCGTAATTCTTTCTTCGGCAACACGAAACAAGACGAGCTCAAGAAATCTTTGGAAAAACCTAATGAAATCAGAAAAGTGTTAAAAGAAATATATGATGCAGGAGATCAATTCAAGGATTTAAGTGCTGACGTTTTGGGAGCAAGAAACGGTTTTGCTGCAGCTGATAAGATTTTTAAGACATTAACAAACGTTGTAAGTTGCACCGAACAGGCAGCAGTAGTGCTTGATAAATTCAAAAAAATTGAGCTTAAAGGTTCAGGAACGTGGGGAAAGAAAGCTCTTGATTTCCGAAAAGCTCACAAAACAGGAATTTCTGTAGGTATGACATTAGTACTTGACGCTGTTGATACTGCTGTACAGTTATTGGAAATTTCAAGATGTTACGGGCAGATTCAGGCTAACTTTGCTGAATACAACAAAAATCTTGCAGTTCTTGGCTATATTGTTCAAAATCAGGATTTGTCAGATTATGCCAGAAATGCCGCGAATGATTTATTTAGGATATTCCAAAGCGGAACTCCAAACTGGAATGAATTTGAGAAACAAATTGCAGATGCTCGAATGAAGCAGGTTCAAGCCTCAACGTTTAAGCTCGGCGTAGATCTCATCATGCTCGGTGTAAGTTCAGCGTGTCCCGTAGTAGGATTAGTGAAAGGAGTCTTAGATTATCTGAAATCCGAATTTTTAGACGGTTACACTGACGCTTTGTTTGCAGCTCAAGTTTATTACGGTCTCGTTGCAGGAAGTTCGCAAGTCTTGAACGGCCTGACAACATTCCTTTCATCTCCTTATTTCGAGTTTGAAGCAGCAAATCTTTCTGACGTGAAAAATTACATAAGAACTTTGGCTCAATCTCGAATCATTGGTTTGAACGACGTTGCTAATTACATCGTCAACGGAAACACATTCAAGAAAATTTGGAATCTTTTCGGAGGTTACGAGGACGTCAAAGAAGAATATCGTCAAGCAATCGGAAAAGTTTATGAATTTGTACGCTCATGTCCTGTTGAAATTTCAGATAAACTGCCGGGATATGATTATAAATTTTAATCAATAAAAACGGAGTCTCTCCTTAATTTTTAATGGGAGATTTTATTTTTCATAATGTATTTGAGAAGTCAATTACATAACTTGAAAAAATCAAATTTAAGTGTTAAACTCGAAAAAATTTTTATAAGGAGAGTTCGCTAAACTTATGGCAACAAGAAGAGAACCAAGATTCAAATTATGCCGTCATTTAGGAGTGAATGTCTGTGGCCACCCTAAAGCATTAAAACGAGCAGATATTAAGAAAAATTCAGCCGCAGCAGCCGCACGTGCAGGACAAAAAGTTTCACAGTACGGCCTTCAGTTAATGGAAAAACAGAAGATAAAAGCATATTATGGGATTCTTGAGAGACAGTTTGCACGTTATTTCGAGATCGCAAGAAAAAGCGAAGAAATGACCGGTGTAGCATTATTAAAAGCTCTTGAGTGCAGACTTGATAATTTAGTTTACCGCACAGGTTTTGCACGTTCAATCCGTCAGGCTCGCCAGCTTGTAAGTCACGGGCATATTTTAGTTAATGGAAATAAAGTTGATATTCCTTCATACGGCGTAAAAGTCGATGACGTTATCAGTCTCAAAGAAAAAACAAGGACAAATCCTTTAGTTGAGACTAATTTTAACGGTTTTGTTTCGTTCAGCGTTCCTTATCTTGAAAAAGATAAAGCACAGTTCAGCGCAAAATTAATCCGTGAACCTTTGCGTGAGGAATTGCCGATCGATGTAAACGAAATTCTGGCGGTTGAGTTGTACTCAAAATAATTAAAAGAAAATAAGATAATTTTTACTCTTATCGAGAGAGGTGGAGGGACCGACCCTGTGAAGCCCGACAACCTGTTTAATCAGGTGCCAATATCGGCAGCAAGTTAGTAGCTGAATGATGAGAGAGAGAAGAAAATATAAATCTGAACAAAAAAATTTTTTCATGTACTCTCTTTGATTTCAGGAGGGTACATTTTTTATATTAAATTAAAGGAGAAAATATTATGGCAGAAAATTTCATTTTTTCATCAGAATCAGTAACCGAAGGACACCCCGATAAAGTTGCTGATCAGATTTCAGACGGCGTTCTTGATGCAATTCTCAAAGACGATCCTATGGGACGTGTAGCTTGTGAAGTTTTAGTTTCAACGGGGCTTGTTGTTGTTGCAGGCGAAATCAGCACTAAAACTTATGTTGACATTCAAAAAATCGCACGCGAGACCATTAACGAAATCGGTTACACAAGAGCAAAATACGGTTTTGACGGTGATACCTGCGCAGTTTTAACGGCCATTGACGAGCAGTCAAAGGATATTGCTCAAGGTGTTGATAATGACGTTGAAGAAAAAACAGGTGCAGGCGATCAGGGCATGATGTTTGGATACGCAACCAACGAAACGAAGGAATTTATGCCCATGCCTATAACTTTGTCTCACGCTCTTGCACGTCAATTAACAAAAGTCCGTAAAGACGGAAAACTTGCTTATTTAAGACCGGACGGAAAAACTCAAGTCTCATTACGTTATGAAAACCGTAAAGCCGTTCACGCCGACACAATCGTTGTTTCAGCCCAGCATCACCCAGAAGCAACGTTAAAGCAAATTCGTGCCGACATCATCGAACACGTAATCACACCTATAGTTCCCGAAAATTTAATCGACAGTGAAACACAAATTTTTGTAAACCCAACCGGAAGATTCGTTAAAGGCGGGCCTATGGCTGATTCAGGTTTGACAGGAAGAAAAATTATCGTTGATACTTACGGCGGCTGGATTCCTCACGGAGGCGGAGCGTTTTCCGGAAAAGACCCCACGAAAGTTGACCGAAGCGGTGCATACATGACCCGTTATGCTGCAAAAAATATTGTTGCTGCCGGACTTGCTGACGAATGCCAGATTCAAGTTGCTTATGCTATCGGAGTTGCTGAACCTGTTTCGCTTAATATTAATACTTTCGGAACCGGCAAAATCAGCGATGAAAAAATCGTTAAACTCTTACGTGAATTTTTCGATTTCAGACCCGCTGCAATAATTCGCAATTTGGATTTGAGAAAACCTCAATACAAACCTTTAGCAGCTTACGGACACATGGGAAGAATTGATTTACCCGTTTTACCGGGCTGGGAGAGAACTGACAGAGTTAAAGATTTAAGAGAAGCAGCAGGAATGTAATTATGTCTTACAAAAGTGATATTGAAATTGCTCAGGCTTCGACACCGATAAATATTGTCGAAGTCGCTAAAAAATTAGGAATTTCCGAAGATGATTTAGAAGTCTACGGAAGATACAAAGCAAAAATTTCTCCGACGGTATTCAAAAAATTAAAGGACAAACCCGACGGAAAATTAATTCTCGTTACCGCCATAACTCCTACACCCGCAGGCGAAGGAAAAACTACAACGAGTGTAGGACTTGTTGACGGATTAAACAAAATCGGGAAAAATGCTGCCGTTGCAATTCGTGAACCTTCACTGGGGCCAAGTTTCGGAATGAAGGGCGGAGCTGCAGGGGGCGGATATGCTCAAGTTATCCCTATGGAAGACATTAATTTACATTTCACTGGAGACCTTCACGCAATCACGACAGCTCACAATCTTTGTGCGGCCATGCTTGATAATCACATTCAGCAGGGCAACGAATTAAATATCGATCCTCGCCGTGTAGTTTTCAAGCGTGTTATGGATTTGAATGAACGTGCTTTGAGAAATATTGTTATCGGTCTTGGCGGAAAAGCTAACGGAGTACCGAGAGAATCAGGTTTTGACATCACAGTAGCATCTGAAGTAATGGCGATTTTATGTCTCTCGAATGATTTAATGGATTTGAAATCGAAACTCGGAAAAATTATTCTCGCCTACACTTACGATAACAAACCCGTAACTGCTTCTGACATCGGAGCAGCAGGAGCTATGGCAGCATTATTGAAGGACGCAATAAAGCCGAATTTAGTTCAGACGCTCGAAAATAATCCTGCATTCATTCACGGAGGGCCTTTTGCAAATATCGCTCATGGCTGTAACAGTATTCAGGCTACAAAGTTGGGATTGAAATGCGCTGATTATCTTGTAACCGAAGCAGGATTCGGAGCAGATTTAGGAGCTGAAAAATTCCTTGACATTAAATGCCGTGTTGCAGGTTTGAAACCTGATGCAGTTGTTGTTGTTGCAACGGTCAGAGCTTTGAAAATGCACGGAGGGCGAAAGAAAACAGAATTAAATGTCGAAGACTTGGACGCACTCGAAAAAGGCATTCCGAATTTGTTAAAGCACATCGAGAATATAAAAAAATACGGTCTGCCTGTCGTTGTTGCGATTAATAAATTCCCGATTGACACTGAAAACGAATTAAATTTCATTCAGAAAAAATGCGAGGAATTGGGAGCTTCGTTTGCTTTGTCCGAAGTTTGGGAAAAAGGCGGAGAAGGCGGAAAAGTTTTAGCTGAAAAAGTCGTTGAGGCCTGCGAGAAAAAATCCGATTTCAAATTCATATATGACGAATCAATGTCTCCCCGTGAAAAAATTAATGCCATTGCAAAGGAAATTTACGGTGCTGAAGGTGTCGATTTCTCATCTCAAGCCGAAAAAACTTTGCAGTTAATTCACGATATGAACATGGATAATTTGCTCGTCTGTGTCGCAAAAACTCAATATTCGCTCTCCGATGATCCTTTGAAACTCGGACGGCCTGAAAATTTCAGAATTAACGTTCGTGAAATCAGAATTTCAGCCGGAGCAGGATTTATTGTTGCGGTAACAGGCGAAATTATGACAATGCCGGGATTACCTAAAAAACCCGCTGCACTTTCGATTGATGTTGACGAAAATGGAAAAATCTCAGGACTCTTTTAATTTGTTAATGTCAAAATCCTGTAGTGAGTTCTCTGAACTTCTTGCCGAGAAAATCTCAATGCCCGGCGGAGGTTCAGCAGCTTCACTCACGGGGTCGTTAGGTGCTGCGTTGTGTTCAATGGCTGCAAATTTCACAATCGGTAAAAAAAATTATGAAGATGTCCAAGACGATGTTAAATCAATTTTGGAAAAGTCCGAACGAATCCGAAAACGTTTTCTTGAACTTGCCGACGAAGACGCAAAAGCCTTTCCCGAATTGTCAGCCGCTTACAAAATTCCGAAAGATAATCCCGACAGAGACAAAATTTATGAACGTGCCGCATTAAATGCCTGTAAAGCTCCCGTTGAAATGATCGAATGCTGTGCTGAAGCTATCGACCTGTTAAATGAAATTATGCAGAAGGGAAATAAAATGTTGATTTCTGATGCAGGCTGCGGGGCTTTGTTATGTAAGGCTGCTATGGAGAGTGCTGCAATGAATGTCGTTATTAACACTTCGTCATTGAAAAATTGCGATGAGGCTCGAAAAATCGAATCTAAAGTTGATGATATTCTCGAAAAATATTCTCCGACAGCTTCAATTATTGCCGAAGAAGTTAATTTGTATTTAAGGAAGTGAGTTTTTATAAGCATGGCCGAAATATTAAAAGGTTCAAACGTTGCAAATTTTTTAACCGAAGATTTAATTTCACGCTGTAAAAAATTAAATTCTCCGACACTCGCAATTTTCAGAATCGGAGAAAATTCAAGCGATATTTCATACGAAACAGGAGCTTCAAAACGTTGTGAAAAAATCGGAATAAACATAAAAAAATTCATTCTCCCCGAAAACTCATCAAATGACGAGATCTTAAACACTTTAACCGAAATCAAAAACGATAATTCAATTCATGGCTGTTTAATGTTCAGACCGCTGAAGGATAAAGCACTCGAAAAGATAGCATGTGAAATCATCGCTGAAAAAGATTCCGACATTCCCCCGTGTACTGCTCAGGCATGTATTGAAATTTTGGATTTTTACGGCGTTGAAATTGAAGGAAAAAATGCTGTCGTTCTCGGACGCAGTGAAATCATCGGAAAACCTGTTGCAATGTTATTGTTAAATCGTAATGCAACAGTTACAATCTGCCATTCAAAAACAAAAAATTTACCCGAAATCTGCAAACGTTCCGACATAATTATTTCCGCAATGGGAAAAGCTAAATTCATAGACTCGAAATTCGTTTCCGAAGGACAGGTTATTATTGACGTTGGAATTAATTTTGACGAAAATAATAAATTATGCGGCGATGTAAATTTTGATGACGTTGAAAAAATCGTGAGTAAAATTACCCCTGTTCCTGGAGGTGTAGGAGCTGTAACAACTTCGGTGCTTGCGAAACACGTTATCGAAGCCGCTGAAAGGAGAATGAATTTATGAATTTAATTGTAACTGGCGGTGCAGGTTTTATCGGAAGCAATTTCATTTTTTATTATCTCGATAAACACCCTGACGACAAAATTATCTGTGTTGACAAATTAACTTATGCCGGAAATCTCTCGACGCTTGAGCCGATTATGGATAATCCGAGATTCAAATTTGTTAAACTTGACATCTGCGACAGAGAAAATATTTACAAATTATTCAATGACGAAAAGCCCGACATTGTTATAAATTTTGCTGCAGAAAGCCACGTTGACAGAAGCATTGAGGACCCTGAGATTTTTTTACGTACTAATATTATCGGGACAAGTGTTTTAATGGACGCTTGTATAAAATTCGGGATTAAACGTTATCATCAGGTCAGCACTGACGAAGTTTACGGAGATTTGCCGATCGACAGACCCGATTTATTTTTCACCGAACAAACCCCGATTCACACAAGCTCTCCCTACAGTTCATCAAAAGCGAGCGCGGATCTTTTAGTTATGGCTTATAATCGAACTTACAACTTGCCTGCGACGATTTCAAGATGTTCAAACAATTATGGCCCTTATCATTTCCCCGAAAAATTAATCCCTTTGATGATTGTTAATTGCCTTCACGATAAACCTTTGCCAGTTTACGGAGAGGGAAAAAATATTCGTGATTGGTTATACGTTGAAGATCACTGCAAAGCCATTGACTTAATCATTCGCAAAGGCAGAGTCGGCGAAGTTTACAATGTCGGAGGCCACAACGAAATGAAAAACATCGACATCGTAAAATTAATCGTTCATGAACTCGGAAAAAGCGAAGATTTAATTACGTTCGTGAAAGACAGAAAAGGCCATGATTTAAGATACGCAATAGACCCAACGAAAATTCACGATGAATTAGGCTGGTATCCTGAAACGAAATTCAAAGACGGAATTAAACTCACGATTAAATGGTATCTTGAAAATAAATCATGGTGGGAAAAAATTATTTCGGGTGAATACAAAAATTATTATCAGAAAATGTACGGGGAAAGATAAATCATGAAAGTTTTTGTTACGGGTATCTGCGGTCAGTTAGGCCATGACTGTATGAATGAATTAATTTCAAGAGGTCATCAGGCTGTCGGTTCTGATATTTTAGCAAAGGACATTGAAAATTATTATCAGCTCGACATCACAAATAAAACCGCAGTCGAAAATTTAATTAAGGAAATAAAACCTGATGCAATAATTCACTGTGCAGCATGGACGGCAGTTGACGCAGCAGAAGACGATGAAAACCGTGAAAAAGTCGAAAATATTAATCATCTCGGAACTAAATATCTCGCACTTTCAGCCAAAAACGTAAATTCAAAAATGTTATATCTCTCAACCGATTATGTTTTTGACGGAACAGGAACGGAACCGAGAAAACCTGATGACAAAAATTTTTCGCCTTTGAACTTTTACGGAAAAACAAAACTTGAGGGAGAATTTGAAATCTGCAACAACCTCACGAAATTTTTTATTGTCAGAATCGCTTGGGTTTTCGGAGTGAACGGTAAAAATTTTATCAAGACTATGATTAATATCGCTAAAAATCATGATGTTGTCAGAGTTGTAAATGATCAAATCGGAACTCCGACATATACGTTTGACTTGGCAAGGCTTCTCGTTGACATGATAGAAACTGAAAAATACGGATTTTATCACGCTACGAATGACGAAGGCGGAAATTATATTTCATGGTACGATTTCACGAAGGAAATTTATTCGCAGGCAGGAATTTCAACAAAAGTTATTCCCGTTGCAACTTCTGAATATGGACTTAGCAAAGCAAAACGGCCTTTTAATTCGAGACTTGATAAAAGCAAATTAACCGAAAACGGATTCAAAATTTTACCTGATTGGAAAGACGCATTAACAAGATATTTGAAGGAAGCTGATTTATAAAAATGGGACAGATTGAAGTTATCAGAGACTTAAACGGAATAAAAGATTTATGCGTGATAATTCCAAAAGTTCACGGAGATTCACGGGGCTATTTCATGGAAACTTATAATAAAAATGACATGGCCGAAGCAGGATTTAACATTGATTTTGTACAGGATAATCAATCGATGAGTTCAAGAGGCGTTTTAAGGGGATTGCATTTTCAGATTAAATTCCCTCAAACAAAACTTGTCCGTGTAATTTCAGGAAAAGTTTTTGATGTTGCCGTTGACATTCGCAAAGGCAGCCCGACATATGGAAAATATCACGGAGAAATTTTATCGGCTGAAAACAGGAAACAATTTTTAATCCCGAAAAATTTTGCTCACGGATTTTTAGTGTTATCGGACTTCGCAGAATTTTTTTATAAATGCGATGACTTTTATCACCCTGACGATGAAGGCGGAATTTTATGGAACGATCCCGACATAAATATTTCATGGCATGAAATCGAAAACATGAAATTAAATCTCTCCGAAAAAGATAAAAAACTTCCGACATTAAAGGAGATTACAAGATGAAGGGAATAATTTTAGCCGGAGGTTCAGGGACGAGATTATACCCTTTAACCAGAGTTACGAGTAAGCAATTACTTCCGATTTACGATAAGCCAATGGTTTATTATCCGCTTTCAACTTTAATGCTTGCAGGAATAAAGGACATTTTGATAATTTCGACACCTTCAGACACTCCGAGATTTTCGGAATTATTGGGAAGCGGCGAACAGTTCGGGATTAATTTGTCGTATTGCATTCAGCCTTCACCCGACGGACTCGCACAGGCTTTTATTCTTGGCGAAAAATTTTTGAACGGCGAAGCAGGTGCAATGATTTTAGGAGATAATATTTTTTATGGAAACGGTTTCGGAACAATTTTGCGGAAAGCCTCAAGAGATGCCGAACAAAACGGACGTGCTACTGTTTTCGGATATTATGTAAATGATCCCGAAAGATTCGGAGTTGTTGCTTTTGACGATGACGGACACGTTACAAGCATTGAGGAAAAACCCGAAAATCCAAAATCAAATTACGCCGTAACAGGATTATATTTTTATCCCGAAGATGTCAGCGAACGTGCTAAAAACGTAAAACCTTCATCAAGGGGAGAACTCGAAATTACTACATTAAATGAAATGTATTTGAACGACGGATTACTTGATGTTCAATTATTGGGGCGAGGTTTTGCATGGCTTGATACCGGGACTATGGAAAGCCTTTTATCAGCGTCAAATTTCGTTCAGACAATCGAATTACGTCAGGGAATTACAATCAGTGCTCCCGAAGAAATCGCATTCATAAACAAATGGATTGACCGTGAAAAATTAATGGAAAGCGCAAAGGCATACGGAAAAAGTCCTTACGGTGAACATCTAAGAGCCGTTGCAGAGGGAAAAATCATTTACTAAAAATCAATCTCTCCTTTAGCATAATAATTAGGGGAGATTAAATTTTCTTTTCACATTGTGTTTGACAACTCACAAATTTCTGATAATATTATTCGTAATCCATATAATTTTATAATTATAATAAAAATTGCAAAGGAGCGACGAGCTTATTATGAAGAAGTTGTTGGTATTTGCTTTGGTTGTTGTTATGATGTTTTCTTTTGCCGCCAGTGGGATGGCCGCTGAGAAAGAGTACAATATTTCCGTCATTCTCAAAACTACCGCTTCGGAATATTGGGGTTATGTTGTAGCAGGTGCACAGGCCTACGGAAAGGATCACCCGAATGTTCATGTTCAAGTCAAAGGCGCAACATCAGAAACTGCTTATGATGAACAGCAGAACATGATCGAGACCGACATGAATAACGCAGACATTGACGGTTACGTCATTGCCCCTCTTCAGGCCGACATGGTTGCAAACATGATTTCCGGACAGAAGAAGCCCATCGTTGCAGTTGACACAAACATTGAGGCTCCCGAAGTATTATCATTCGTAGGAACAGGCAATGAGAGTGCCGGAGCTCTTGGCGGAGCTGCTGCTGCAAAACTTGCAAAAGAACGCGGTTGGAAAGACATTTTTTGCATTGAAATCGCAGGCGTTCAGGGAGACTCAACTAACGAAGCCCGTATGGCAGGTTACGCAAAAGGTGTCGAATCTGAAGGCGGAAAATTCCTTTTCAACGAAATTCAGTATGCCAACGCTGAAGCAAATCAGGCTGTTGCTTGCATGGAAGCAATTATGCAGAACCACCCCGAAGGAATTGCAATTATCTGTGCAAACAATGACGACATGGCTATGGCCGCTGCTCGTGCCGCTGCTGGAAATGCCGCTTACAAAAATACTGTTTTCTTAGGTTTCGACGGAATCCAGTCAGCTTGTAACTCAATTCTTGCAGGCGAAGAAACAATGTCAGTCTGCCAGGAAGGTTACTCAATGGGTTATAACTCAGTTGATGCAGTAGTCAGAGCATTAAACGGCGAAAAACTCGAAAAGTTCATCGATGCCGGTGCAAGCGTTGTAGGACCTGACACAGCACAGGCAAGACTTGAACAGTTGCAGGGCTATTTGAAATAAACAATCCGAGAAAATTTGATGAATTTTTTAGACCCCGTTCCGATAAAGTGTTCGGGGTTTGTTTTTGAGAAATCGAGGTGAATTTACAGGTGTCCGAGTATGTAGTGGAACTGAGAAACGCCACGAAACGTTTTCCCGGTGTTGTAGCTTTGAATCACATGCAATTAGCCGTTAAACCCGGAGAAATTTTAGGACTTATCGGAGAGAACGGAGCAGGAAAATCGACACTGATAAAAGTTTTAACGGGCGTTCATCAGGCTGACGAGGGCGAAATTTATGTAAACGGTGAAAAAAAGGTTTTTCATGATCCCAATGATTCAGCGGCTGCCGGAATCGCTTGTGTTTATCAGGAACTTAACATTGAAAAACTTTTGAGTGTTACGGACAATATTTTTATAAATAAATGGATCAAAAAAGGTAAAGGCCCTTTGCTTGATTATGATGCGATGCACAAAAAAGCAAAGGAAGTCATGTTGTCATTAGGTCAGGACATCGATCCCACAAAAGCCGCAGGAACTTTCGGAATGGGAATCCAGCAGATGATTGAAATTGCAAAAGCCGTTTTGATTGACGCAAAAATGATAATCATGGACGAACCTACATCATCGCTCGGTGAAAAAGAAGTCGAACAGTTGATGAAGACATGCCGGGATTTGAAATCAAGGGGAATCGGCATTGTATTTGTATCTCATAAACTCGAAGAATTATTTGAATTATGTGATCGCGTTACAGTAATTCGAGACGGCGAATACATTGACACAAAACCAATTAGCGAATGGACTAACGATTCATTAATTACGGCAATGGTCGGAAGAACTCTTGAAAATCAATTCCCCAAAGAATTTGGCACTAAAGGCGAATGTTTCCTAAAAGTCGAAGATTTAACGATCGGCGGAGTTTTGGATCACGTAAGTTTTGAGGCTTACGGCGGTCAGATTTTGGGATTTTCGGGACTTGTCGGAGCAGGAAGAACAGAAACGGCACGTGCAATTTTCGGAGCAGATCCGATTGACGGCGGAAGATTTTACGTTAAAGGCAAAGAAGTCAAACTTAAAAGTCCGAAACATGCCATTGAAGCGGGAATCGCACTTTTGACCGAAGACCGAAAAGGCTCGGGGCTTGTCTTGGCTCAAACTATCAGAACAAATTTAATTCTTTCAAGTTTTAAGCAACATTCAACGGGAATATTTTTAGACGAAGGAAAAATTGAGTCAACGGGACAGGGACATATTGACACGCTCCGAATTAAAACTCCTTCGATTGATGAAATTGTCGGTCAGTTATCTGGAGGAAATCAGCAGAAGGTCGTTATCGGAAAATGGCTGAACTCTGAAGCTGATATTTATATTTTCGACGAACCCACAAGGGGAATCGATGTCGGAGCAAAAGTTGAAGTTTATAACGTCATGAATGACCTCGTTAAAAGAGGAAAATGCGTAATAATGATCTCTTCAGAAATGCCCGAAATTTTAGGAATGAGCGACCGTGTTATCGTTATGAGAGGCGGCAGAATTATGGCAGAAGTAGATCGCGAAAGTAAACATTTTAATCAGGAAGACCTTATGAAAGCTGCATGGGGAGGAAGTTTAGATGAATAAGAAAATAGGCGGCGGCGTTCAGCTTGGTACAGTGCTGGCGTTGGTTTTAATGTGTGCGTTTTTAGCGTTTGCAAATCGTAATTTCTACAGTCCCGGAAACATCATGGGAATTTTGAAACAGACTGCTTTTAATGCTTTCTTAGCAACAGGAATGCTGTTATGTCTTATCACGGCCGGAATTGATTTAAGCGTCGGAGCTAATGCAATTTTCTGTGCCTGTCTCATGGGAGCATTGAAAGAAGCAGGAATGACAAACGGAATTTTGTTAATGATAATTGCAATCTGTGCCGGTGCATTCATGGGCTTTATCAACGGAACATTATTAACACGGCTTCATTTGCCTCACCCGTTTGTTTCAACTTTAGGCATGAAAAACGTTTTATGGGGAGCTGCACTCGTTGTTACGGGAAATAAAATGATTAACAAATTCCCTGAATCTGTTCAGTTTTTAGGCCGTCAGACAATCGGAACATTCGGAGGCGGATTCCCTGTAAGTTTCCTTGTTATCATAGTTTTGTATATTATAATGCACATATTTTTAAGTCGTACGGCATTAGGGCGTTCGATTTATTGTGCAGGCGGAAACATGGAAGCTACGAGACTTTCAGGAATCAACACTGCAAACGTTTTGACATTCTGCTATACGATGTCAGGAATTATGGCAGCACTCGGCGGAATTTTATCCGTAGGACGTTCGGGAATTTGCAACGGTTCAATGGCAACACAGCCTTATGACACTGACGCAATCGCAGCTTGTATAATCGGCGGAGCTTCATTTACGGGCGGTAAAGGAACAATGATAGGAACGATGATAGGAGCATTGATTATCGCAGTTCTTAGAAACGGATTTACATTGCTTTCGATTGACTCGTCAGTTCAAAATATTGTTTTGGGTCTTGTCATAATCCTTGCAGTTTTCATGGACGTTGTTAGAGCAAGTATGGAAGCCAAACGCAGACGACTTGCAGCAGCAGCAAAAACACGTTAATAAATTATAAACCTCTCTGTTTTAAGTTTAACGGAGGGGTTATTTTTGATTATAGAAAGGAGATTTGAAAATACCTTGAAAAAAATCAAAGTCGGAATTGTCGGATTAGGGCGTTTAGGAAAAGTTCATGCCCGAAACATTGCGTATAAAATTCCTAATGCTGAACTTACAGCGGCATGTTCAATCGTTCCGGAAGAGCTTGATTTTGCGAAATCAGAACTCGGCGTTACAGATGTTTATTCTGATTATCGCGAAATGCTTGCAAAGGCTGATATTGATTCTGTATGTATCGTAACAACATCATCAGAACACTGCTGGCAGATCGAAGCAGCATTGGACGCAGGGAAGCATGTTTTTTCCGAAAAGCCTTTGGGAGTTGACGTTGCACAATGTAAGCAAGCTGAAGCAGCAGTCGAACGACACCCCGAATTAACTTTTATGTTAGGTTTTATGCGTCGTTATGATAAGTCATATTCTTATGCGAAAAAATTAGTCGATGACGGAAAAATTGGAAAACCTTATCTCGTCAAAGCAACCGGAATCGATCCTGAAGCATTCGTTCAAGGTGCTATAAAATTTGCTAAAAACTCAGGCGGAATTTTTCTTGACATGGCCATTCACGATATAGATTTATGCCGATGGTTTTTGAATAGTGAAGCTACGGAAGTTTATGCAATGGGTTCAACGTTCAAACACCCTGAATTTAAGGAAGCCGGAGACGATGAAACGGGAGTTGCAGTCTATAAATTTGCAAACAGTGCAATGGCTATGGTTCACGTAGGAAGAACTGCCCCGTACGGTTATCACGTTGAAACTGAAGTTGTAGGAACTGAAGGGACAATCAGAATTTCAGCCGTTCCCGAAAAAAATCTTGCTACAGTTTATAATTCTAACGGTGTTTGTACAGAGTGCGTCGGCTCATTCCCTGAACGTTTTGAGGAAGCATATTTAACCGAAATGGAAGAATTTGTCGATTGCGTAATTAATCACAAAAAACCCGGCGTAAATGTTTATGACGGCACAAAATCAACTGCTGTCGGCTATGCTACGACTGAAGCATGGAAAACAGGAAAAATCGTTAAAATTAATTTATAATGTTCGACCCTGATAAAAGATTTAGCATAATATGGACACTCGCAGGCGGTTATCTTTTATATCTTGGAGATCAGCTTTTAACGGGCTGGTTCAGGAATGAAACTGATTATCCGATTGTGAGCATTAGTGCAGGTTTGTTGTTTGTAGGTGCCGGAGGGCTGTTGTTATTTAAGGCATGGCAGAAATACCGCAGTCAAAAAGATTCTGAAAATGATAAAAAGGAGTAAAAGTTATGTTTGATTCTAAAAAGGTATGTTTAGGAATTGCCCCTATAGGCTGGTGCAACGATGATATGCCTGAATTAGGAGCTGAAAATACATTTCGTCAGACTGTAAGCGAAATGGCTTTAGCAGGTTTTACAGGTTGTGAAATAGGAAATAAATATCCTTCAGACCCTGCCGAATTGAAATGGGAACTTGATTTACGAGGAATGAGAATTGCATCGCGCTGGTTTTCGTCCTTTATACTTACTCAGCCTATTGAAAAGGTAGAAGCTGATTTCACAAAGGAACTTGAATTTTTATCCGCAGTCGGAGCAAATCGAATTAACGTTTCAGAGCAAAGTTATTCAATTCAGGGAAAAACAGATGTCCCGGTTTTAGGCGATAAAAAGCATATTATGAATGATTCTGAATGGAAAACATTTTGCGACGGCTTAAACCGTTTAGGAAAAATTGCTAAAGACAGAAATTTCAAGTTATGCTATCATCATCACATGGGAACTGTTGTCCAGACAGCCGAAGAGACAGACAGAATGTTAGCAAATACTGACGCTGACTGTGTATTTTTATGCTATGATACAGGGCATTTCACATTTGCAGGCGAAGACCCTTTAGCAGTTCTGAAAAAATATGTAAGCAGAGTCGGACATGTTCACTTAAAAGACATGAGAGCTAATGTTGTTTCACGTGTAAAACCTGAGGGCTGGAGTTTCTTAAAGGCAGTCCGTGAAGGTGCTTTCACTGTTCCTGGAGACGGCTGCGTTGATTTTGATTCAGTTTTCAAACTGTTGAGCTATGCAAAATATGAAGGCTGGCTTTTAGTTGAGGCTGAACAAGACCCGGCAAAGGCAAACCCTCTCGAATACGCTATTAAGGCTCGTAAATTCATTCGTGAACATACAGGACTGTAAACAAAAACGGAGGTGATAAAATTAAATGTATATTCAAAAACAGGTAACAAAAGGCTATAATCCTTATTTAACAATGGAACAAAATGACTGTGCTACAAATATGGACGTAGGATTATTAGTTCTTGATGCTGGCGATGAGTACGTTTTTAACGAAGCCGAAAAAGAAATTGCACTTGATTTATTAATCGGAAAAGTTAGTTTTTCATACAATAATGAAACTCACGAAGCCTCACGCCCTGATACTTTTCATTATGCAGCATACTGTCTGCACGTCTGCAAAAATACAGAAGTCAAAATTAAAGCCGTTGAACATTCCGAGATTTACGTTCAAAAAACTGATAACGACAGAATATTTGACGCTAAGCTCTATGCTCCTTCTGATATTATGGTTCAGCACGCAGGCTCAAACGGCGAATTAATGGGCTGTATGCAGAGAGAAATCCAGACTTTTTTTGACTATGAATCCGCACCATATAGCAATATGGTATTAGGAGAAGTTTTGAATTATCCCGGCAAATGGTCAAGTTACCCTCCTCATCATCACCCCCAGCCGGAGGTATATTTTTATCGTTTTGATTATCCTGACGGTTTCGGAGCAGGTTTTGCGAACGGCTCAGTTTATAAAACCGGTCATAACGGCTGTTTAGTGATTAATCATTCGTTCCATTCTCAGGGAGCAGCCCCCGGATATGCAATGTGCTATATGTGGGGGATCAGGCATTTACCCGGAAATCCTTGGAGAAAGACACGCATTGACGATCCGGAGCATTCATGGCTATGGAAAAGCGATGCTAATGAGCATATATTTAAGTCGGAGGTGTAATATTTATGGAAACAGTCAAATTGACTATGGCACAGGCTCTCGTCAGATTCCTTGAAAATCAATACGTTGCCTATGATGATGTCGAACAGCCTTTCGTAAAAGCAGTATTCATGTTACCAGGACACGGAAACGTTGTAGGACTTGGACAGGCTTTATTACAGGAAGCTAAGAGGCTTGAAGTTTATCAGGGCAAAAACGAGCAGGGACAGGCACATGTAGCCGTAGCTTTTGCAAAACACATGAAACGTAAACAAATCATGGCTGTAACGTCGTCAGTAGGGCCGGGAGCAGCAAACATGATAACAGCCGCCGCAACTGCAACAGCAAATAATATTCCCGTTTTGATTTTGCCCGGAGATGTCTACGCATGTCGTCAGCCCGATCCCGTTTTACAGCAGATTGAGCAGCCTACGGATTTATCAATTTCAACAAATGACGCTTACAGAGCCGTATGCAGATACTGGGACAGAATCGTAAGACCTGAGCAGCTTATGAGTGCTATGATGAGTGCTTTCAGGGTTTTAACAGATCCTGCTGATACCGGAGCCGTTTGTATAGCATTGCCTCAAGATGTCGAAGGTGAAGCATATGATTATCCTGTTTCATTCTTTGCAAAACGTGTTTGGCGCATTGAGCGAAGGCCTGCAACCGAAATCGCAATTTCTCAAGCTGTCGAAGCAATTAAAGCATCGAAAAAACCCATGCTTATCTGCGGCGGAGGTGTTCGTTATTCAGAGGCTCACAAGGCTTTTATAGAGTTCGCGGAAAAATATCAAATTCCTTTCGGTGAAACTCAAGCTGGAAAGAGTGCTGTAGTCTGGGATTATAAATTAAATCTCGGCGGTGTAGGCGTTACGGGGTGTTCTGCTGCGAATGAAATAGCTAAGGAAGCTGATTTGATTATCGGTGTAGGCACAAGATATACCGATTTTACAACTTCGTCAAAATGGCTATTCAATGAAAACGCAAAATTTGTCAATATCAACGTTTCGGAATTTCAATCATTCAAACTCAATGCAATTCCTGTTATAGCCGACGCAAGAGACGCTCTCGAAAAATTAACGAAAGCCCTCGAAGGTTACAAAACAGGTTACGCAGGAGAGATTGAAAAAGCTATCGAGAAATGGAATAAAGAATATGACCGCCTTGCTTCAATAAAATTCGGCGATAATTACGTTCCTGAAGTCAATGACGCAAACGCAAAATCAGCTTTCAAATATGCCGAAGATGTAAACGCCTGTTTGCCTCAAACAACGGTGCTTGCTGCCTTCAACAAATTAATCGACAAAAAAGACAGCGTTATCGGTGCTTCTGGTTCTTTACCCGGAGATATGCAGAGAATGTGGCGTGCTAACAGTCCTGACACTTACAACATGGAATACGGTTATTCATGTATGGGCTATGAAATTTCGGGAGCTTTGGGCGTTAAATTTGCAATCGGCGAAGATCACGAAGTCTATGCAATGGTCGGAGACGGTTCCTTCATAATGCTTCATTCGGAATTTTTAACGGCTGTACAGGAACATAAAAAAATTAACGTTGTTGTCTTTGATAATGCTTCATTTGGCTGCATTAACAACCTTCAGACAGGACAGGGAAATTCAAGTTTATGCACTGAATTAAGATTCAGAAATCCCCAAACGGGCAAACATGACGGCAATTTTATTTCCGTTGATTTTGCTGAAATCGCAAGGGCTTACGGTGCAAAGGCTTTCACTGTCAGAACTATGCAGGAACTCGAAAACGCAATTTCTGAAGCCAAGAAAATTAAAGATGTTCCCGTTTTGTTCGATGTTAAAGTTCTGCCTAAATCAATGACTGAAGGTTACGGCTCATGGTGGAGAGTAGGTTCTGTCGAGGTCGGAGGAACTGAAGCAAACAAAGAAGCATGGAAAATTCATGTCGAACATGAAAAAGTTGCAAGAAAATATTAATCTACAGGAGAATTATTAAACATGAGTAAAAAACTGCGTATTGGAATAATCGGTGCGGGACGTATAGGGAAACTTCACGCCAACAACCTTTTTTCACGTGTTCCAGGTGCTGAACTTGCCGCAATATCCGATGTCTACGAACCTGCCGCAAAAGAACTGGCCGAAAAATTAGGTGTGCCGGTTTATACAAGCGACTATCACAAAATTCTTGAAGATCCTTCGATTGACGCTGTGTTTATCTGTTCATCAACTGATACACATTCGCCCGTTTCGATTGATGCAGCAAAAGCAGGAAAACACATTTTCTGCGAAAAACCCATAGATCACGATTTAGATAAAATCCGTGCAGTTCTTGAGGAAGTCAAAAAAGCAGGCGTTAAATATCAGGTCGGTTTTAACAGACGCTTTGACAGAAATTTCAAGCATGTTCACGAAGTCGTTAAATCAGGCGGGATCGGCGATGTTCAAATCGTAAAAGTTACCAGCAGAGACCCCGAAGCTCCCCCTATCAGCTACGTAAAAGTTTCAGGCGGAATTTTTGTTGACATGACGATTCATGATTTCGATATGGTTCGTTATCTTTCAGGCTCTGAAGTCGAAGAAGTTAGTGCTTTCGGTGCATGTCTCGTTAATCCTGAAATCGGTAAAGCAGGCGATGTCGATACGTGTATAATAACTCTGAAGTTCGCAAACGGGGCTTTAGGAGTCATTGACAACAGCAGACAGGCAGTTTACGGATATGACCAGAGAATTGAAGTTTTCGGTTCAAAAGGCTGTATCACCGCTGACAACGAAACACCTAACAACACGACTTTATACACTAAAGAAGCCGTTACGAAAGAGAAACCATTATGGTTCTTCCTTGAACGCTATAACGATGCTTTCATTGCCGAAGAATGTGCATTCGTTGAATCGTGCTTAAACGGAACTGATACTGCTGTCGGAGCTTTTGACGGTCTCCAGCCGGTTTTAATCGCCATTGCCGCAAAAGAATCATGCGAAAAAGGCGGAATCCCCGTAAAAGTTATGAAATGAGAGGTAAAGATAAAATTATGAATAATGCGGACAAATACGCAATCAAACATTTTGCTGCTGAAATCAGAATCACTCTTCTTGAAGAGTTGAAAGCCAGAGGTTTTGGACATGTCGGAGGTTCGCTCTCCGTATGCGACGCACTCGCCGTTTTATATGGAAAAGTCATGAACTACAAACCCAATGATCCTAAATGGCCTGACAGAGATAAAATCGTATGTTCAAAAGGTCATGCGGGGCCTGCTTTGTATGCTACACTTGCATTAAAAGGCTTTTTCTCTATGGAAGAACTTAAAACGTTAAACCGTCCGGCTACAAATCTTCCGAGTCACTGCGACAAAAACAAAACTCCCGGAATCGACTGCACAACGGGTTCACTCGGTCAGGGAACTTCACAGGCTGTCGGAATGGCTTTAGGCGATAAACTTAAAGGACGCAAAAATCGTGTATTCTTATTCGTTGGAGACGGCGAAATTGACGAAGGACAGGTCTGGGAGGCTGCAATGTTCACGGCTGCTAAAAAAGTCAATAATCTTGTCTGGCTCATTGACGACAACAAGAAACAGCTTGACGGCCCCACAGCAGAGATTTTGCCGACATTCGATTTAAGAGCAAAATTTGAGGCGTTCGGATTTGATGCAGTAAGAGTCAAGGGTAATGATGTCGATGCACTTTATGACGCTTTGACAAAACAGGCTACCGACAAACCTATTGCAATTATCATGGATAACGTAAAAGGCAGCGGAGTTAAAGCAGTTGAAGAGACAGCCGCTAACCATTCAATGACGGTTGACGCAGCAACTTGGGACAGTTATATTGCTCAGGTTAAAGCAGACCTTGAAGCCCTCGAAAAAGGAAAGGAGATTGCATAGGCTATGGCTATTAAAGTTATTTACAACGGAAGCCCTGATGTTAAAACTTTTAAGGACGTTCTCTCAACGATGATTCCTAAACTTCTCGACGAAGACCCTGACGTTATTTATCTTGACGCAGATTTAATGAGCTGTATCGGTACTGCAAAATATGCAAAGGCTCACCCCGACCGTGCGATTAACTGCGGAATTGCAGAATCAAATATGGCCGGTATCGCAGCAGGTTTAGCCGCTGTAGGTTTCAAGCCTATTTGTCATACCTTTGGGCCTTTCGCTTCGAGAAGATGTTACGATCAAATGTACATGTCAGGCGGATATGCTAAGAATGACATTACAATGATCGGTTCAGATCCCGGAATTTGTGCAACAATGAACGGCGGTACTCACATGCCTTTTGAAGATGTCGCTTTGTATCGTGCAATGCCCGGCTCAACGATTGTTGACGTAACCGACACAGCACAGTTTAACGACATTTTCCCGAAATTAGTTAATCGCAAGGGAATTAAATATCTTCGTGTAAACCGCAAAGCAAACGATCTCGTTTACGGCGAAGGTTCAGAATTTGAAATCGGTAAAGGCGTTGTCCTCAAAGACGGAAAAGACATCACAATTATTGCAGCAGGCTACATGGTCGGAAGTGCTTTGAAAGCGGCTGAAGTCTTAAAGGGAAAAGGAATCGACGCAGCAGTTATCGACATGTTCACGATTAAACCGCTTGACGAAGAACTTGTTTTGAAATTCGCAAAGCAGACAGGTGCAGTTCTTGTTACTGAAAACCATAACAAAATCGGCGGTCTTTACAGTGCAGTTTCTGAATGTTTAGTCGCAAATTGCCCTGTTCCCGCAGGTTGTGTAGCTGTCGAAGATGAGTTCGGAGAAGTCGGCCCGATTGATTATCTTGCTGAAAGATTCGGACTTACTCCGGAACATATTGTGTCAGAAGCTGAAAAAATCGTTGCACGAAAATAAATTTTTATATTTAGGAGGAATTTTTAAGAATGGCAGAAAAAATTAGAGTCGGTGTTGCAGGTTACGGCACTATCGGAACAAGACTTGCAGACGGTGTAGCTCTTCAGGGAGATATGGAACTCGTAGGAATTGCAGACCTTGCCCCTACACTCTCAATCAGAGCTTTAGCCGAGAACGGAATGATCGGTGCTAACGGCGTGAAATATAATTTGTATCTCGTTGACGGTGCCGACAAATCACAGTTTGACGCTATGGGAATCCCTGTTGCAGGAACTTTCGCAGATTTATGCAAAAGTGTTGACATCATGCTTGACAGTGCCCCCGGCGGAGTCGGAGCTAAAAACAAAGAAAATTATTACGACAAATACGGCGTTAAAGCAATCTTTCAGGGCGGTGAAAAAAATTCCGTCGCAGATGTTTTCTTTCACGGATACGCAAATTTTGAAAAAGGCGTGGGACAGAATTATTTGAAACTCACAAGCTGCAACACTACCGGATTAATCAGAACTGTTGACGCTCTCGACCGTGCTTTCGGTATTGAAAAAGTCGCTATCACGATTATTCGCAGAGTTGCTGACCCCGGCGATTATCACAGAGGTTTAACGAATGCCCTTCAGATTGACAAAGCACCTTCACATCAGGCCGTTGACTTAATGACAATTATGCCTCATGTAAACGCAACCGGAATCCTTGTTCATACTCCCGTAACTCATGGACATATTATTACGGTTTTGGCGACTGCTAAGAACGGAAAGAAAATTACTAAGGCCGAAGCTCTCGAAGTTTTCCAGAAGCACCCAAGAATCAGAGTTGTATCGATTGACGAAGGTTTCAAAGGCAACGCAAGTTTATTCAAGTATGCCCGTGATTTAGGAAACAGACGCGGCGACATGTACGAGATCGGACTTTGGGAAGACAGCATCGTTGAATCAGGCAATGACATTATGTACGCAATCAACATTCCTCAAGAGAGCGTTACAATTCCTGAAACAATGGACGCAATCAGAGCTTCAATGAAAATGCAGCTTACCAGAGAAGAAGGAACAGCAGCAACAAATAAATATCTCGGAATCGGTAAATTTAAGAAGTAAATTAATTTTGTGCAAAGGGGGAATTTGTTTCCCTCTTATTTTTTATGGAGGTTTATAAATTATTATGAGATTCGGAATTAATACCCTCGATGATTTTGATTTCAAAGGAAAAACAGTTTTGTGCCGTGTCGATCTTAATCAGCCCGTCGATAAATCAACTGACACTCTCAAAAGCATTCACAGAATTAAGGCATGTGTTCCGACGATTAAAGAATTATCGGATAAAGGTGCTAAAATCGTTTTAATGGCTCATCAGGGAAGCGATATTGAATACAAAAATTTTTACTGCACAAGACCTCATGCAAAAGTTTTAACGGAATTATTGGGCTTTGAAGTTAAATGGATTGAAGATGTCTGCAACCCTACCGCAAGAAATGCCATTAAAGAAATGAAAAACGGCGAAGTCATTTTGCTTGATAATGTAAGATTCTGTTCCGAAGAACAGACCTTGTTTGAAATGAATCTTAAACTCACTCACGAACAGCAGGCTAAAACTCAGGTTGTTACAAAATTAGCTCCTCTTGCTGATTTATACGTCTGTGATGCCTTTGCTGCGGCTCATAGGGATCAGCCTACACTCTGCGGATTTGAACAGGTTTTGCCAAGTGCTATGGGAAGATTGTTTGAGCAGGAATATTGCGTCGTCTCTGAATTAATGGAACAGCCTAAACACCCATGTGTTTTCGTTCTCGGAGGTGCAAAAATTTCTGACGCTTTCATGATGATGGAAACGGTTTTGAGTTCAGGAGCTGCTGACAAAGTTTTAACGGGCGGTCTTGTCGGTGAAATTATATTATCGGCTAAGGGTCTTGAAATCGGCAAGGGAACTCTCGATTTTATTCTTAAATCAGGCTACGGAGATTTTATCGAAAAGGCTAAAGGAATTTACGAAAAATATTCCGACAAAATCGTTTTACCTTCAGACTTGGCAGAAGTTAAAGACGGAAATCGAGTCGAAGCAAAAACAGGTTCAATCCCCGCAGACTTTAACGCCGTTGACATCGGAACTGAAACATCGAAAATTTACAGGGATATTATTCTCAACGCTAAAACAGTTTTCGCGAATGGTCCCGTCGGAGTTTTTGAAAATCAGCCCAGCGAACTTGGAACAAAAATTTTATTCGAGTCAATGGCCGATACTGAAGGTTATACGGTTGTTGGAGGCGGAGACAGCGTTACTGCGGCGAAAAAATACAACGTTACCGACAAATTAGGTTACATCTGCACAGGCGGAGGAGCTTTAATAAGATTCTTAACAGGCGAGGAATTACCGGTCGTTAAAGCTCTCAGACATTCAGCAAAAATTTTCCCGGCGAAATAATTATCCCTTCGGCACTTCGTACCACCTCCCCGCAAGCGGAGAGGCTTTGTGATATGTGTTCACCTTGTCTCCCCTTTCTAAGGGGAGATGTCGATTTATCGACAGAGAGGTTATGACAAAATTACATTCTTGTTTTTTTCAAAAATATTTGCTAATATTCTCACATCTTTATAATAAGGAGTTTTACCCATGAAGAAACACGTATTATTATTGGTTTTATTTTTGTTTGTTGGGGCAATCCCCGCATCAGCTTCTTCACTTCTCTACTCGTTCACTTCATACGATGTTACTGCCAAAGATAGGAATACAGGCACAACTTACGGACTCGGACGAATCGATTTCGATAGTGGTGTTCCAGTTCCTACAGTGCTTCTCTCAAGAGACAACAAATCACACGCTCTCGGTGAGTTCACAAGAGACGGAAAAAGGTATATTTACGATTCAAAAGTTCAAAAGCCTAACGAAGATACTAACTATTTCGATGTTTACGACGCTTCAGCCGGCATTGACAACCCACTCGCAAAGGATTTAAGTTATACCCTTACTCCGAATACCATTGCTTCAGCGGATTTGAAACTTGCCCCAGACTCAAAAGGTTATGTTTACACAATAATCGGCGGGACAACTCTTACACGCTACGACCTGTTAAACTGGAACTCAACCGTAACACGACCACTTCCGAGCGGTTACGACGTTTACAGCCTTGTCGGACTCACAGATCACGAAACTGTCCTTTATTTATGGGCTTCAAAACGCACAAAAAAAGCTGACGGTTCATACGCATCAGAAAAAAGCGATATTTTCGTTTACGACAGAAACACTCTTAACCCATTAACGACAGAGCCATTCCATTTTGTACGAACGGGACTTGATTCTACATCGAGGCTTGTTGATGATCAGAGTAAAACCTCAAAAACTAAAGGTCCTGAACTTGAAGTCGGGCGTGGGCTTGTTGCCATAAGTGCAACGGAAGTTGTCCTTGCGGTTTATGATATTGATTCGGCAGACTCTCCTACAAGTATTGTCAGAATTAATGAAACGGCCAATCCTACCTTCGGCGTGATAAGTTATGATTACATCGTCAAAAGCACTGATATTGAAAAACGAACTGTTGACAACGAATCACCGATTCCCGATGAGAACGGCGGATTTTATTTCGGCTGTTATTCCGGAGATGCAAACGCTCAAGGTGAAAGCATGGACAGCAAAGTTTATCACTGGAACAGTGCGAAAACAATAACTAAAGCTAACCTTAACGGCTCTGAACGTTTCAGAACTACGGCAGACCTCGTAATCAAAAAAGCAGACCACTCCCAAAACACTTATGCGGGAAGTCTTGTTGTCTTCCAAGAGGAAGGATCAGGCGTTGATGCAGGCGGTGCTCAGCAAAATCATGTGATTAAGCCTTACATTTGGGACGGAAATAAAGGCACAATGACTGAGATTCCTATGACAAATACCAGCAGCACTACTGAGCCAGGTGAAGCGAGCGGTGATGTCGGCGTAGAACTTGAAAAACCCTTCACTGACGGAAAAGACGGAATTTATTTCATGATGGAAATGTTAGTTGGCTCGGACGATATGGACACTTTATATCATTGGAATCCCTCAAACAAGACGAGGATTGTTGAGTCTTCGCAAATGGAGCTTGAAGTCGAAACTCCTCCGTTAGACGGAAATGTTGGTTTTTATTTTGTAGAGGCCACGATAAAAAGACCGGATTCTCACGACCAAGACACTCCTGTGAAATTCGGAATGGTATCGGTAGACATGGCACTTCAGCATTGTACAGGCTGGGACGCTGAAGTGAATTGGAAGACAGTTTCTAATTTAGGTACGTTTGTTGTTCCTCAGTCATCTTTCTATGATGTCAGCGGTGATATTATCACTAATTACAGAACATTATTAGATTATGTCGAGAGCGAACACGGATTTTTGCAGGACACTGAACACGAAATGCTTTTTGTCAATGCCGGGCCTGTCGGAGGAAATTCAAATCTTAAAGTATTCACTTGGAACACAACGACACAGAAAGATCTTTCGTCTACAAATATTATCAAAGAATTTACCGATAAAGATTTAGGCGGAGATGCAAGCATTGCAACGGCGTTATTCTTCTCTGAGAGTAACGGAAGTGTAGGCGGTTCAGGCGGCGGCTGTAACACCGGAGTAGAAATATTCGGATTAATCGGACTCGGTTTAACGGCATTGATTGCTTACAGAAACAAGAGAAAGTTATAATATTGTTATCTCCCCTGAGAAAGGCAATGTCATTAAGTTAAGAGAAACAAAAAGAGCCTCTGAAAATCTCAGAGGTTCTTTTATAATTATTTAAAAAATCCTGAGGTAAAAATGATACATAAAAAT
>JAFSKE010000012.1 GCA_017449135.1 Synergistaceae bacterium | reverse complement strand
TTCAAAATCTTTTGCGGCCTTGAGAAAATCTTTTGTGCCTGACTTTGCGATTGTCCCTAAAAATTCGATTAAATCAGCTTTTGACATTCCAATTCCGTTATCACTTACAGTTAAAGTTTTTTCGTCGGAATTAACTTCGATTTTGATTTCGGGATTTTTGTTTTCGGCGAGTTCTGAGTTCTTCAACGTCTCAATTCTTCGTTTATCCAGTGCATCAGACGCATTTGATATAAGCTCACGCAAAAATATATCACGGTTTGAATACACTGAGCCTATCATCATTTTTAATAACTCGGCTGTCTCCGTTTGAAATCTGTATTTCTCTTCACTCATGATTTTTTTACCTTTCTTGTAATAATCTCATAATAACCCCTCCGTCCGACAAGTCGGACACCTCCCCGCAAGCGGAGAGGCTGTGCGTCCCCGTTCATACGGGGAAGAGAGCCATTTATGGCGAAGGGGTCGACAGAGAGGTTAAATTCAAATTACACAGCTGCTTCTTCGGTTTTGACTTTTACAACCTGACGTTTCCTGTAATACCCGCACGATGGGCAGGCATGATGTCTCAAAATAACTTCTCCGCAATGTTCACATTTCATCGTGTTCGGTTCGCTCAAGGCTCTTAACCATTGAGCTTTTCTCTGTGATGTCCTGGCGTGAGATACTTTTCTTTTCGGTGTTGCCATTATTAAAAATTCTCCTTCATAAAATTTTGCAGTGCTTCAAGTCTCGGATCTATGATTTCATTTTGACAGTTACATTCGCCTTCGTTCAAGTCTTTTCCGCAGTTCGGACAAATTCCCTTGCAGTCTTCTTTGCACAAAACTTTCATCGGAAGCAGCGTAAAAATGCTCTCCTGAATTTGCGGCATAACGTCGATTACATGGCCAAAATACTCTACTTCGACTGGCATATAATCATCAAGTCCCTCGAACTCTTCGACACTTTGCAAATGATAAAGATACATTAATTTTTCCGATATTTCAAGACTTACACTCTTTAAGCATCGTGCACATTCAGCTATAACCTCAAAATTTATTTGCATTTCTATCGATAATAAATCAACGTCAAGCCATTTTGAAGTTATTTCAGAGTGAAAACCTTTCGGGAAAATAAATTCCTGCCCCTCAAATTTTAAGACACCTTCATTAAAATCAAATTCATTTATGATTTCTGTTTCAGTGTCATTTCTGGGAGGCAGATTAATTAACGCTTTTTGACTTTCGTTAAATAATAATTTATGCAAATGCTATTCTCTTCGTTTCTCTGGCGATCATTAATTCCTCGTTCGTGGGAACTACCATAACAGTAACTTTTGAGTCATCTGTGCTGACGATTGCTTCTTTCCCGCGAATATTATTCTTTTCGGGGTCAATTTTTACGCCCATAAATTCAAGTTTTTTGCAAACTCCCTCACGGGTTGCGGCACTGTTTTCGCCAATTCCCGCCGTGAAAACGATTACGTCAAGCCCCTCCATTGCGACTGTGTAAGCTCCGATGTATTTTCTAATTCCGTATTCAAGCATCTCAATCGCAAGTTTTGCACGTTCATTGCCTTTGTTTGCTGCTTCTTCAACGTCCCTTAAATCACTGCTGACACCCGAAATTCCTAATAATCCGCTTTTCTTATTCATAAAATTATTCATTTCGTCAGCTGAATATTTCGTGATGTTCTGGACAAACGGAACACAGGCAGGATCCATGTCTCCGGTTCTTGTACCCATTAAGACACCTGCAAGAGGCGTTAACCCCATTGACGTATCAATGCATTTCCCGTTTTTGACAGCACTGATTGAGCTTCCGTTGCCTAAATGACATGTAACCATTTTTAGCTCGCTTAAGGGTTTTCCTAAGATTTCGGCTGCTCTCAATGCTACAAAATTATGACTTGTCCCGTGAGCTCCGTAACGTCTTACCCTGTGAACTTCGTAAAATTCCCATGGAAGTCCGTACATATAGGCGTAATCGGGCATTGTCTGGTGAAACGCAGTATCAAAAACTGTAACATTCGGAAGTTTGGGGAGTGCGTGCTGGATTGCTTCAATTCCCATTATGTGTCCAGGATTATGAAGGGGTGCGAGGGGAATACATTTTCTAAGTGCGTCCATAACTTCTTCGTTGACAAGAACTGCCTCTTTGAAATAATCTCCGCCGGAAACTATGCGATGACCTGCTGCGGAAATTTCGTCAAGCGACTTCAAAACGCCATGTTCTGAATCAAGCAGTGCATCGAGTACAAGCTTCATTGCAGCTTTATGATCTTTAATAGGCGTGTTGAGAGTGAAAGGCTGTGCACCTGTTTTTCTGTGAGTTATATTTGAGCCGTCAATGCCTATTCGGTCAACAAGACCTTTGGCGGAGACTGATTCGTTGTCCATGTCGAATAACTGATACTTTAGGGAAGAACTGCCGCAGTTAATTACGAGAATTTTCATGACGTTAAAATAATACCTTCCTTTTGATTATAAAAAAAATGGCGGAGACGCAGAGATTCGAACTCTGGGAACGGAAACCCGCTCAGCTGATTTCGAGTCAACCGCCTTCGACCACTCGGCCACATCTCCACACGAAATTGGTGTTAATTATAGCTTTGTTTTTGTCTCATTGTCAAATGTCAAATTTTCTATATAATATTTTTAATATTTTTTTATATTTTTTAATTCGGAGGCCTTGAATAAAAAATGACAGCAATACCTAAAATCACTAAAATGGACATTTATCCCGTTGCAGGTCATGACTGCATGGAGTTAAATTTAAGCGGTGCACATGCTCCTTTTTTTACAAGAAATATCGTAATCCTTGAAGATTCATCAGGAAATCTCGGTGCGGGAGAAGTTCCGGGCGGGCAGAAAATCACAAAAGCACTTGAAGACATTAAACATCTTGTAGTCGGCACAAGAATAGCGGATTACAAAAACACTTTGAATCAGATTCGGAGATGGCTTGACGAAAACATTAAAGATGATGTCAGAGGCCTTCAGACTTTTGACTTGAGAACAGGCGTTCATGTTGTAACAGCCGTTGAAGCTCCTTTGCTGGACTTAATGGGAAAATTTCTTGACGTTCCTGCAGCTGCCTTAATGGGAGACGGTGTACAGAGAGAACGTGTAAGATTTTTGAGTTATTTATTTTTCATCGGAGACAGAAAAAAAACTGATCTGCCATACGAACAAGAACTCGATTCGCCCTGTGCATGGTACAGACTGAGACACGAAGAAGCATTGACACCCGAAAAAATCGTTGCTCTTGCAAAGGCCACTCACGAAAAATACGGCTTTGAAGATTTCAAATTAAAAGGCGGCGTTTTGACACCTCGTGAGGAATTAAAAGCTGTACAGGCAATTAAAAAAGAATTTCCTAATGCAAGAGTTGATTTAGACCCTAACGGCTGCTGGAGTTTGAAAGAAGCTCTCGAAATTGCTCCGGAATTAAAAGAATGTCTGGCTTATTGTGAAGACCCTGTTGGTGCTGAAGGCGGTTTCAGCGGTCGTGAAGTCATGGCTGAGTTCAGGAAGGCTGCTATGATGCCTACTGCTACAAACATGATTAATACTGACTGGAGACAAATGTGCCACGCTTTAACTTTGCAGGCTGTCGATATTCCTTTGGCCGACCCTCATTTCTGGACTATGAACGGCTCTGTTCGGGTTGGACAGTTATGTGCTGATTTCGGCTTAATGTGGGGGTGTCATTCAAACAATCATTTTGACATTTCCCTTGCTATGGTCGTTCAATGTGCTGCTGCTATTCCTGGAAAGATGAACGGTATCGACACTCACTGGATTTGGCAGGAAGGCCGTGAACGTTTAACCCTTGAACCTATGCAGATTGTCGGAGGCTGTATCGATTTACCGAAAAAACCGGGACTTGGTATCGACGTTGACATTAACCAAATTAAGAAGGCCAACGAACTTTATTTTGAACATGCACTCGGAGCCAGAGACGACGCAATCGGAATGCAGTATTTAATCCCGGGCTGGAAATTTGATAACAAAAAGCCTTGTTTGGTTCGATAATTTATATTTTTGTTTAGTGCTTTAGAAGTAAAAAATTTAACAGTTAGAAATATCCCTCCTCCTTATTAATTTCACTCCTTTATTTTTCAGTTAGAACTTGACGAACAAATGGGGGGGGGTAAACTTACCTTTATAATTTTATTTATAAAGGAGTAGATGTTTAATGCTAAAAAAATTTCTCCTCGTTTTCCTCGTATTATTTGCGCTTTTTTCCTGTTCGGCCGCAATGGCTGAACCCCGTTTGGTTACGATTCATGAGTCGGTCGTCAACTATGTTTACTCAGAAGATTCTGAAGTCCATAACAGCAGAGATTGGACAGGTGTTATTAGTTATGATAACGCAAGATTCTTTTGTTTAACACTCGAAGTTGATGATGACGAAAACGAATTACCTGAAGTCGATTACAAAAACCCTCCGAAATTTGCTCTTTCAGGCGGTAATTATTCATTCTGGAACAGTAAAAACGTTCAGGCCGTAAACAACACTTCGATGTCATTCGATATTGCACGTAACGATTCATTGTTTTGGGTAAGTAATGACCTCAGACAGTGGGGCGGTGATAAACCGGGTTATGTTCCGACTAACAGCGAGGGCGATTGGATTCACTTTTTGAATGCTGCTGACGGCGGAATGTCAGGTGTAACGGTATCTTGGACGTTCCCTGAAATGTACGGATTAACCGGAAGTTCAGACACAGTCCCGACAATGAAAACCACGAACGAACAGCTTGCAGATTTTGTCCCGTATATTGAATATGTGGGAACGGGGGTTATAAACCAAGAGACAGGAATAAACAAGGGCATAGATGGGCTTAACATTACAGGCATAAAATGGCGGCTCGTAAAATCTTCTGACGTTGACAGTCCGATTACCTTATCTGATGATATTCATATTGAAATCAGAAATGCTTTTGGAGAAAACCAAGAGTCTCCTTCTTACGAAAATCAGAAGGGTTATACTTTAGTTTCGTCCGGCAACGTAATTTCAGGCGAAATATCGTTAGGCGACGATTACGGATTTTTCCCATACTGCACAATCGTACGATATTACATTGGTGATAACAAAGACGAAATTTATCAATGGCGGTTTGTATCTCAAAATGGAGCATTTTTAGACAATTTTGGTGCTGTACTTGGAGGCGGTAAAGGCGGGACTGTTTCGTGGGTCGCAGGTTTGAAGGACGGAAAGGCTGATTACACCTACGTAACATACGGAGGAACAGACGTTTCAAGCGTCGCGACATGGCCTGTTATTTGCGAAGGAAAACATCTAACCGACAAGGGCAAATTAACAATTAAAGGCGGGGGGACATTTTCAATCGTTGATGCCGAATTTGGTAATGTGATTCAAGAATTTGATACTTCTGAAGATATAGTCTTGCCTCTTAGTACCCGAAGTCCTTTAGGTGGCTCAATGGCCGAATATTCATACTCGATTGAAGGTTACCGCAAAGCAGATTGGAATTACCTTAGTGATGCTTACAGCACAAGAGGCGTTGCTTTCATGGATCCTACGGGATCGTTGAGCAATAAGACAGTAAAATGGGAGTTCCCCGAAGAAGTTGATGCTAAGGGCAGATTAAACGGCGAAGGAAAAATCAGAAACGTAAAAACTCTCGAACAGCAATTTAATACTGCAACAGGATTTTTCCCTTACGTTGAATTAATTTCTGACGATGAAGGCAATTTGAAAGAAGTTAATTACAGGATTGTACGTTCTCCTGACATCAGCCAGGCTTACAATCCCGGCGTAGTGTGTTATTTGGATATTTTCATAAATTGCGATGGAAATCAAGTTACAGGCCCAAATGTTGAACAGTTGACTAATGCTGATACAAGTGAATTTAACTCAGATAATTTTGAATCAAAATTCCATATTGAGGGAAAATGGACACCTACAAATCCTGTAAAATTTGGTACATATCACAACGTCTCGGTCAATCTTCAGGTTTATGAAAAGCTCACAAAGGAAGAGTTCGAGGCTCTGGGATTGGATTATGGACAATTTATAGGGAATGCAAATCTTTTCACACCCTACACATGGATATTTACGGATTATCCCCCTGTTGCAGAAATTCACTTCATGAATAATTCCGAGTTTGAAAATGTCTCGACAGATTCCGTTGCTGCTGCCATAGACGGTTTTAACGCAACTGACAATATCCAAGCCGTTCAACGTGAAGAAGTTTACGAAGAGTCAGGAGTCGATGAAAATGTTATAAGTTATTTTGAAAATGAAGACAGCGAACTTGTCGGACGTTTCAAACAGCTTTATTCAGAATCCGAAGGCTGGGTCGTAACAAAGGTAACTTTGCCCGATGAACTTTATGATAATCTTCAAGATGTTTCGGCGGATAATTTGGCGGTTTATTCAATCACTGATGCGGAATTACAGGAACAGGCTGCAATATCGAAGCACAATAACAATTTCTTAAATTGGTTTATAACTCCTGCATTTGCTGATTCGACGACATCAAAAACAGGTAAACTTGTTAATCTTGACGGTTCAAAACTTGACAAAATTAACAGCAAAGAATTGTTAATGGTGAGTTACCTAAAGGCCGGGCAAAAATCAAATATGTATCTCGGCTTCAATGCTTCGGCAACGCCGGCTCCTACTCCCACGCCCACGCCGACTCCTACTCCTGAACCTGAAAACGAAAATCCCGAATCAGATCCTGCAAATGAATCTGAATCCGGTAAAAATCAGACTTCTACAATCGAAACCGCATCAGGAACAATCTCAAACGGTGTATTTGTTACGAAGGCAGGAAATAATAAATCCATTGCGGAAATTATTGCGGAACTTGGTGCAAATGCAGCAAGTATTACGGGCTTCGTTATCAATAACACAGCGATTACAAAATTGACTTCGGCG
>JAFSKE010000121.1 GCA_017449135.1 Synergistaceae bacterium | reverse complement strand
TGTTGTATTGCTTGCAGACGAAATAATCATTGAATAAGTTTGAGGTGTTTCAATTAATGCAACAACGTTAATTTCTTCGTTTGAGTCCGTCGGAAATTCCGTGATTTCTTTTCCCTGCGAATTAACAAGTTTGAACTCATTACCTGCCGAAGCGAATAAACTTCCCCCAAGTGCCGAAGAGTTTATAACTTCGTAGAGAATATAAAGTTTTTGTCCTGTCTTAAATTCGGCGTTTTCAAAATCATTACGTTCAAGAGCGAAAACGTTTACGCCTTCAACAAATTGAATCACCGGTAACACGACAACTTTTACATCTCCGCTTGAAGGAATTAAATTTTGAACATCACCGATTGTCCTTGAATTTCCCCATACGGGTTTTTGTAACTTTTCACCTGTAGCAAAATCAATCCCGAATGCGTTTGCGATATTATTTTTGATTGTTTCGTTGTTAATATCCAATTTTGACGTTTTCGGAGTTGCAGAAATAGCCTTGATTGAGCGTTCTCCCGAAGGTGCATTGTTATTGTTATTATTTCCCGGTTGAATGTCCCGTGAAGTTCTTGAAGGTGTCGGAGTCGGAGCAGGTTTTTCGTCATTGGACAAAGGTTTATCGCCTGATTCAATTTCATCAAAAATTATTGGATCTTCAGGAATAGGATTAACATCTTCGGATTTTGTTTCGATGTTTTCTGGCTCTGGTTCTGGTTCAGGTTCTGGTTTTTCATCGTTTGAAGTCGGATTCGTCGGTGTTGTAGGAGTCGTTGAGGCTTTAACTTCAACCGTAATTTTTGCCGTGTCGGAATTTCCTTTAGCGTCCGTGAATGTCAAAGTTGCCGTGTAAGTTCCAGTTTTTGCTGTAGGTTTTGCTTTTACATTTATGGTTATGCCGTCATCTCCAACTTTAGGATTGTCGACATCAATATTATTTTTGAATGCTTCGGGACGTTCTGAATATTCGCATTCTGTAGGTCTTGAGCCTGTATACGAAACTTTGAAAGATGACTCTTTGCCCGGTTCAAGCGAGAATTTCAAATCGACCTCTTCCGTGAATTTGAACGGAGTATCTTCTGCGGGTGTCGGCTCGGATTCATTGTAAGTT
Organism: Synergistaceae bacterium; assembly: GCA_017449135.1. Classification (GTDB taxonomy): domain Bacteria; phylum Synergistota; class Synergistia; order Synergistales; family Aminobacteriaceae; genus JAFUXM01. The sequence continues at coordinate 22,969 of JAFSKE010000121.1, read as the reverse complement.
ACATTCCAGCCGAGAGTCATTGTTTCGTTGCCGTCAGTATCAACAAAAGGAACTCTTACAGAGCCTGTTGCGCCGTCGGGAACTTTTCCTTCATATTTTTTGTTGAATGTTATTGTTGCGGAAGTAACTTTCGTATCGCCATATTCATCGTCAGTAATTGTTTCTGTTGTATATGTCAGCCAATGAGGAAGGTTTATAAATGTTGTAGGGTCTCCGATATCGCCAGATTCAATATATTGACTGTATTCTCGTTTAGTTCCGCTTCTCGTTGTTTTTTCTGTGTATGGAGCATTAACTACAACTTTGTAATTAGAACCTACAGTTTCTATATTTTTGTTAGGAGTAATATTTTTGTCAAACGAACTTCCCGAAGTGTAAAGAGTATGATTTGAATCTTCAGTAATGCTAATAGAAAAAACGTCGGAACTTACATTTATTCCTACAGCCCTTTTGTAATCTTCATTCTCAACAGCTGTGATTTTTGCCGTAACATAAAAATTATAATCTCCTGCCGTTTCTGGAAGTTTTCCGCTGAGAATAAAAAATTTACCTGCATCATCGTTTGTTAAAGTTTTTTTAAGACCGGAAAGCCCTCCGTCGGTTTCAATATTCCATTCAATCGTCATTTCACTTTCGGATATGTCATTCTCATCTTCATCTGCTTCCTCGTCCTCTTGGTAAACTTCGTGTAAATTCATAACAGGAAGCCTAATTTGAGTGTAATAGTTATATCCACCTGTTCCGCTTCCTGCTGTGTCGCTATATTCGTCTTGAATTACGGGATCGGTTATATCTCCGCTTGCTGCAAATGTATAAGCAAACGTTTCGCCTGTTTCTTCATCTATTATCGTGTCTCCTACATATTCAAAAGTTGCCCACCCAGCCCCGGCAATCGACATCACGAACGCCATTGTCAGGCACAAAATATAAAATTTTTTCTTCATGTAACATTTTCCTCCTTAAAAAAAATAAAATTCTTCTCAAAATTACATTCGGCATTGTGGAGTTTGAAAATTATAACGCTTAAAAAAATTTTTCACCACTTGCAAAATTTCGACATTCAAATAAAAATATTATCATGTTAATTAAATTTTATTTTGTTGATGATTTGAGATGAAAATGCCAAGTTTGAATTTATTAAAAAAGTTGCACAAACCCGATGCACGCATCAAAATGGAACGTACTCATTACGGAATTAAGTTTTTTATGCCGGAAAATTTAACTGAGGACGAATTGTTAAAACTTCTTGTCAGAATACCTGCGACGGCTTACAAACTGCCTGACAATCAGGGAATTGTTCTCGATTTCCTTTCACGGCCATGTTCAAGACGTTTAATTCTTCACATGATTAATAGTATTGTCTGGGAAAAAAATATTAAAGTCCTTGCATGGTTGTCGAAAAATCAGGACAGCATGAAATTATTTCTCTCGGCAGGTCTTAACGTTGAGGAACCTCAAAAAAATTCAATTCCTAAACAAAATGACGAGCAGCAAATTTCTAAAATCGAACCTCAAAAAAAGATTTCTGCGTTAAAAGTCGTATATAATTCCATGAGGTCAGGCCAGAGAATCGAATCTGAAGGCGATGTTTTGGTCTGGGGACATCTTAATCCCGGTGCCGAAATTGTTGCGGGAGGAAGTGTTATTATTGCGGGGAAACTTCTCGGAATTGTTCATGCGGGAGGTTTCGGACGTGAAGATGTTTTTGTCTGGGCAGGCTGTTTTGAAACTCCGCAGGTCAGAATATCAAACAAATTATGTTATGCTGATCCTAAATCTACGGCTTGCTGGCGAAAAAGTGTTTTGATTACTCTTGATGACGGTACGCCCGTTATAAGGGAAAATAAGTTTTTGTTAAATTTGTCAAATGAGAAAAAATAACAGGAGGAATTTTATTACAAAATGGCAGCACGTGTAATCGTTACGACTTCGGGAAAAGGCGGAGTCGGTAAAACAACCTCAACTGCGAATCTTGCGGCGGCTCTTGCTCGTTTCGGAAAAAAAGTTGTCGCAGTTGATGCAGATGTCGGACTTCGTAATCTTGATGTTATTATGGGTCTTGAAAACAGAGTAGTTTATAACTTCATTGACGTTATCGAGAAAGTTTGCAAATTAAATCAGGCTCTCGTTAAAGATAAAAGAGTTCCAGGTCTTTATCTTCTCCCCGCTGCACAGACAAGAACTAAAGATGCTGTTAATCCCGAACAGATGATCGCTCTTTGTGAGGAATTAAAACCTGAATTTGATTTCGTTTTGCTTGATTGTCCCGCAGGAATTGAAGGAGGTTTCAAAAATGCCGCCGCCGGTGCTGATGAAGCACTTGTCGTTACGACTCCCGAAATTCCTTCAGTCAGAGATGCCGACAGAATCATCGGAATGCTTGAATCAATGGGAAAATCTCCGATACGATTAATTATTAACCGTTTACGCCCAAACATGGTACAGGACGGAGACATGCTCGCAAAAGATGATATTCTTGATGTCTTGTCGATTGACTTAATCGGAGTCGTTCCCGAAGATGAAAACGTAATTCGCTCAACCAATAACGGCGAACCTATGACAATGAATCTTGATTCTCCTGCTGCTCATGCTTATCTGAATATCGCTGAAAGACTGCTTGGACATGATGTGCCTTTAATGGATCTCGAAAGTTATGCGACACGGGGATTTTTAAGCAGGATAAAGAAATTTTTTTCGGGCAAACGTAAGTAATTTAAGGAGTAAAAGATATGGATTTTCTTAGAAAAATTTTTGGCGGCGATGATAAAAAATCAAGAGACAAAGCAAGAGACAGATTGAAAATAGTTTTGATTCACGACAGAACAGACATATCACCTCAATTACTTGAAAGTTTGAGAGGCGAGATAATTCAGGTTTTGACAAAATATATGGAAATCGACACTCAAAAAATCGAAATTGATTTAGATCACGACGAACACGAAGTCGCACTCGTTGCAAACGTTCCCGTTCTCAGAATCAAAAGGGGAAAAATCGACGTAGATAAAGTATAAAACTCAAATAAGCTCATGGAATTTTTATGGAAATCATTAAAGTCTGATCTGTCGGCAGCGGACAGGCTTATGTTTTTTTGTGCTTTAACGCTCTCAATGTGGGGAGTTTTTTGTATTTTCAGTGCTGCTTCGGGAACTTCCGGGCGGGGTTTTGATCTTGCTGTTCGTCAAGGGGCGTGGCTGGCTTTTAGTATTTTTACGATGTTGTTTATTATGGTTGTCGGACATCGTAAATTTCTCGAAGGTGCATATCCTTTGTATGGTTTGACGTTATTATTGTTATTCTTGACTGCTTTGCTTGCACCTAAAGTTAATGGGGCTCAAAGCTGGCTCGGAGTCGGCGGGATTCGTTTTCAGCCTTCGGAATTTGCAAAAGTTACGATAATTTTAACGATGTCAAAATTTTTCAGCCGTTATCCTCCGTTAGATTTCAAATCATTCATGGCCGGATTAGGTTTAATAATGCTTCCAGTTTTATTAGTTTTAATGCAGCCTGACGCAGGAAGTGCCCTTGTCTATCTCGTAATATCTTTCGGAATGCTTCTCGCTGCCGGAACGCCGTTAAAATATTTATTCGGTTTAGTCGGACTCGGAGTTTCGGCGATTCCAATAATGATAATTTTTTTCCTGAAAGAATATCAAAAGAATCGAATTTTAGTTTTCTTAGATCCCATGCGAGACCCTTTAGGAGCAGGATATAACGTAATTCAATCAAGAATTGCTGTAGGGTCGGGAGGATTTTTAGGAAAAGGCTTTATGATGGGAACTCAAAGCAAATTAAAATTTCTCCCTGAACCTCACACGGATTTTATTTTCAGCGTATTTTCAGAGGAATTTGGTTTTGTCGGAAATATTTTGCTTATACTTTTATTTTCGTTATTGTTATTCAGGGTAATAATTGCGGGATTTAGAAGTAGGGATCGGCGTTGCAAAATTTTAGTTACTGGCGTTGCATCATGGTTATGGTTTCAGATGTTTGAAAGTATCGGAATGAGTATCGGTTTAACTCCAGTTACTGGACTCCCATTGCCGTTTTTAAGTTACGGGGGGAGTTCATTGCTTGCAATTTTTTCGGCTTTAGGATTAGTTGCAAGTGTTTATGTCGAAGGGGCAGAATCGAAATATATTTTGTGATTATTTTCTCCTGCCTGTCCCGTCAATTCCAAATTTTTTATCGAGAGCCTTATTATCTCCGGGAGTTGTAAAATATCCGATTTTTACGGTCTCGGGGATTCCCATTTTCAACAAATCGCTGACTTTCACAAAAACATAATCCTGATTTTCAAGTTCTTTCACGACTTCACGTAATAAATTCAATGAGCCTTTCGGAACTAAATTTGCATGAAATAATAATATTGAGCCTGATTTTGTCATTGCCGCAACTTTTTTAGCATTTCGTTTAGCACGGTTAATATTTGTATTGTCTCCTGCTTCGGCAGCAACGTCCCACTGAATAATTCTTAATCCCAAGTCTGAAATTGTTTTCAAAGATTTCTCGGAATTTCGCCCGTAAGGCAGTCTGAATAATTCCGGAACTTCGTTAATATCCTCAATTCCTGCCTCTTCACGCAATAATTCATATTCTGATTGTGTCCATAAAATTTGATTTTTTAATTCCTTTTCAGACAGTAAGGCACAATTTCCGTGAGACCAATTATGATTCCCGATTTCAAAAATTTTTTCGCCCATAATTTGTTTTACACGTTCAGAATGAGTCCTCATCCATTTTCCACCCATGAAAAGCGTTGCAGGGATTTTCTTTTCACGTAAAAAGTTTATTATATTCATGTCGCAGCCTGTTGTAGTTGTTTCAAGTTCGCACATGTCGAACGTAATCGCTATGACTTTTTCGCCGTTTTCGATTTTCACACGCCTTATAACTCCCTCGATTTCGTTCAAAGGTTTTAATTTCGTCAAGGGTTCTAATCTTGTCGGAGGTGTTTTGTCGTTTTTGACAGCCCTTCGTAAATCCGAATTATTCTGCGTCCATTCGTCAGCGTATAAAATTCCTGACATCAAAAAAATAAATATTATTGTCATAAAATACTTTTTCATGGTAATTCCTCCGGTGGATTTTGAAAATATTATATCGCTGATTGATTTTTGAAGTATAATCATTCAAGAAAAGAATTGAAGATTTTTATTTTTTAGAGGTGAAAGAAAATATTATGTCTGCCCCCGGCACTCAGGATATAAGAAAACCATTGCTTGAGGCTTTCAGAGATGAAGCTCCCCATAGTTTCGCCATTAATGATTATCTCGAATTAATGTCCGAATCCTTCGGAAAGAATCTCAATGAAATGTCGTCCATTGAAAAAAATTTATTCAGAAATAACATAAATCAGGCTAAAACTTATTTGAAACATCAAGGGCTTCTGTCTAATCCTTCAAAAGGCACGTACATGATTACTCCTAAAGGTCTTAAAATCCTTGAGGATAATCCTGACGTTATTAACGATGATTATTTTCAAGAGAAAATTAAACAGAAAACTTTAACCGAAAAAATTAATGATTCTGAAAATGAAATTCTCTTGGGAACAGAGCCTGTTACGGACGAAAATAATTTAGTTGAACCTGAAAACACAGTTGAAATTGAGGAAGGGAATAACGTGGATTTTACGGAAAATGAATTTGAAAACGCAGTCGAAGAAGTAGTTGAACCTGAAGTCGAAAATATTGTCGAAGATGTCGAAGTTACTCCGTCTGAAAACCCCGAAGAAGATATAACGCCTGCATCAGATGAGGAAAATATCTCTATTGAGGAAAATAATAGCGATAACGTCGAAGATATTTCAGAAACAGAAACAGAAATCGAAGAGCCTGCACCGCTTCCAGAGCCGGAACCAGACCCGAAACCCGAACCCGTAGTTGAAAAGGTAGAGCAGCACAATGAAGAATCCAAAAATTCTGGACAGGAACTTGACGCAGTATTTGAGAAATATAACAGTGATCTTTCAAATGCAGTTTTGAAAAAAGTAGCCGATTTACCTTCGGACAGATTTGAAATTCTTGTAATCGACTTGTTATCGAAAATGGGTTATTTCGCTTTTCAAACCGCACGTTACAGCAATGACACTCCAGGAAGCGAGTTAATTCACGGAGTAATTATTGACAACAATAATCCCGGGACAAAACCTATTTACATTCAGGCAAGAAAATTATCTCCCTCAAAAACAGTAGGCCGTGCAGATGTCAACGATTTTATCGAGGCATTGAAGGAAAAGGGAGGAACGGGTATTTTTGCGACAACTGCGACGTTCTCGGAACAGGCAAAAATTACGGCGACAGATGAACGAATTATGCTGATTGACGGCTCAAAACTTGCAAGTCTGATGATAGCTAATAATTTCTGCGTAAATATCGACAAAATTTTTGAGGTTAAATCTATAGATTTGGATTCGTTCGGCGAATACGAGGATTAAAATTTTATTCTCATGAAAATATTTTTTGTCAGTATGGGCTGTGCTAAAAACACTGCGGACAGTGAACACTTAATTGCACAGCTCGAATTTTGCGGACACGAAATTTCCGACGTTCCCGAAAACTGCGAAATCGGAATTATTAACACATGCGGATTTATTCAGGATTCTGTGAAGGAAAATATTGATGCGATTCTGGATTTAGAAAAGTTAAAGTCTGACGGAGTGATAAAAAAATTCATTGTTGCAGGCTGTCTTGTAAACCGTTACGAGAACGAATTGAAAAAGGAATTTCCGACCGCAGATTTATTTGTACGTTCCGAAGAATGGGAGAAAATCATAAAATTTTTGAATGGCGATTACAATCAAAACTGCAAAAACACTCCCACTCCGATTAATAAAAATTTCTGGACACGTTACTTAAAAATCAGTGAGGGCTGCGATACTTTATGCTCATATTGTGCGATTCCTTTAATTCGGGGAAGATTAAGGAGCGTTAAGTTAAATACTCTGATCGATGAAGCATTAATGCTGTGTTCTGCAGGAGCTAAGGAAATTTGTTTAGTCGGACAGGATTTAACGGTTTACGGAAAAGATTTCAACGACGGAACGAATCTAAAAACATTGATTCATGAACTTAACCGTGAACTGCCTAAAGATACATGGATAAGATTGTTATATCTTCACCCTGAAAGAGTCAACGAGGAATTAATAGATTTTATTCTTGAACATGAAAAAGTTTTGCATTATTTAGATATTCCGATTCAACATTCAGAGCCTGAAATTCTTGCAAAAATGAACCGTCCGACTCGTGAAGGACACATGAGGAAAATTTTTAATTATATTCGTGAAAAAGACCCGTTATTTTGTTTAAGAACTACAATAATGACAGGATTTCCCGGCGAAACAAAAGAGAATTTCAATAACCTGATTGATTTTATCAGCGATGTTGAATTTGACAGACTCGGAGCATTTATATTTTCTCCTGAAGAAGGGACGAAAGCTGCTGAATTTGAAAACAGAATCCCCGAACGCACGGCCGAATCACGATATATAACTTTAATGGATATTCAGGCTCAAATTTCCGACGAACGAAGCGGATTATTTATCGATGAAAATTTAGATGTCTTAATTGAAGATATTGATTATGAATCTAATGAGGCATGGGGAAGAAGTTTCCGAGATGCTCCAGAAGTTGACGGCGTTGTAAATATTTCAAGAGTTGACACAAAAAAAATTAAAAACGGCGATGTCATAAAAGTAAAAATTCTTGACTGTGAAGAAAATGATTTATTTGGAGATTTTGTAGATGTTAAATAAAATGAAAAATTACCCTTATTATGTTTGGATTGCGAGTTTATTCGGACTTGGATTTATACCGTCCGGAATGCCGGGGACTGTAAGTTCAGCGTTTGCGTGTGTAGTAAGCATTTTTGTCGATGTTCCGATGTGGGCTATTATTGCCGTAACATTAATCGGAGTTTATGTAACGGGAATGTCGGAAAAATTTTTCCAGACCAAAGATCCAAGTTTCTTAAACATTGACGAATTGCCCGGAATGTGGCTGAGCATTTATTTGTTGCCTAAAGGATTTATAATTCCCGGATTTTTTTTGTTTAGGATAATCGACATTCTAAAACCTTTTCCGGTCTCCTTAATGGAAAAATTACCCGGAGGCTGGGGAATAATGGCAGATGATGTTGTCGGAGGAATTTTAGTGAATATATTTTTGCAGGCTTTGAACGCATATTTTTATAATTCCGGCTGGATTTACGGATTAATATCATGATTATGATTGATACAGTCGAAAAAATTTATCGTGAAGCAAAGAATAAGAATCTTAAAATCTCATGTGCTGAATCATGTACAGGCGGATTAATCGGAGCGGCATTAACGGAATTTCCCGGAATATCTGAAATCTTTAACGGCAGTGCAGTAACTTACAGCAACGAAGCAAAAATTAATATTTTAGGCGTAAAACCAGAGACATTAAAAAATTTCGGAGCAGTCAGCGAACAGTGTGCAATCGAAATGGCAGAAGGTTCAAGGAAAATTTATGACTCTGACATTGCCGTATCAGTAACAGGAATTGCGGGGCCTGACGGAGGAACGGAATTAAAACCTGTAGGAACAGTGTGTTTCGGAATTTCGACGGAAAAAAATTTGTATTCATTCACAAAAATTTTTCAGGGAAATCGAAACGATATAAGACTTCAAACAGTAAATAATGCTCTTGAAGAGTTATTAAAAGTCATTAAAAAAAATCCCTCAGAAATTCTGAGAGATTCTTGATGTTTGTTATAATTAATCGTCGAGACTGATCGGAGTTTCGATCGTTGTTACAAGTTTTGCACTTTTTGCGACTGACGGGGTATTCGCAAAAATACTTCCGTTAGTTATTATTCCGTTTGCAAGTGCTTTGACTGAAGATGCCTGAACTTGAGGATCGGCGTATTTGTAATTTAACGTTACGTTGTTTTCTTCAGCATCTTTGAACACTAACACGAGATTTGTACCGCTTGCCATTTATATTCACCTCCTTTCAGTGGCTGAAAAACTCATAAATGAGTTATTCCTCTGTTAATCTTGAAACTTGAGTGTGTTCGACCGAATAAATATCTTTGCTGAGACAATCGCCTAAGAGCATTGCTACGTTCATGGCTTTTGTTGCATCGAACCCGGTTTTCCCAAGTCTTCCCAAACTAACGCTCACGGTTTTTACTTCTCCGCCGGAAGATCCGTTGTCAAGTTTGACGTTTACGGCATTTTTTGTAACTGTTGATACTGCTGCCATAATTTTTATTTTCTCCTTTCTTTCAAATTTTGTGATTTTTATCTCACAACACTGAACAGTATATCATAATTTTATGAGTTGTCAATCATAAATAAAAATATTTTGTGTGCCGTGTTCGCTATCGTTGAATCTGCTATAATAAATCCTTCTTAATACAGGATTATGAAAGGAAATTCAAATTAAAACCATGCAAAAAATTTTCAAAGTTTTAGAAGCATATTCGGGCGATGCTATGAAAGGTCTTGCGAGGATTCACCCTGATGATATGAAAGAATTAAATTTGAACGAGGGGGATTTAATCGAAATTACAGGGAAAAAAACTACTTCAGTCAGAATCCGTGCGGGCGATTTGGAAACTGGACGGGATATAATTCAAATTGACGGTTTAATCCGTGAAAACGCCGGAACATCTTTAGACGAAAAAATAAATCTTGAAAGCAGTATCACCTATCATTTTGCAGGAAGTGCAACCCTTCAGCCTTTAGGAGACGTAAAATTATCAGACCGTGAAAATGATCAAAATTATATTTTGTCAATGCTTGAAGGCCAAGCTGTAAGAATCGGAGACAGAATACGCATAAATTTTTTCGGCACTCGGGTTTGTGATTTTTCCGTAACCGCTACAACTCCCGAAGGCACCGTCATAATTAATAAATCGACATACTTAAATATATTAAAGCCTTTAGAAATTAAACATGTTCATAAAATTTCATATGAGGATATTGGAGGATTAGGAAATCAGATTCGCAAAGTCCGTGAGATGATTGAATTACCTTTGAAATTCCCGCAGATTTTTGAACGTTTAGGCATTCAACCGCCGAGAGGAGTTTTGTTATACGGTTCGCCGGGTACCGGGAAAACTGTTATCGCCAGAGCCGTTGCAAATGAGACTGACGCATGGTTCACTCATATTTCAGGCCCTGAGATAATCGGAAAATTTTACGGTGAAAGTGAAGAGAGACTGCGAAAAATTTTTGAGGAAGCCCAAGACCGTGCGCCTTCAATAATTTTTATTGATGAGATTGACGCAATCGCCCCTAAGCGTGAGGACATGGGAGGCGAAAAACAGGTTGAAAGACGTGTTGTAGCTCAATTATTGGCATTAATGGACGGCTTGAAATCAAGAGGGCAGTTAATCGTAATCGGAGCAACTAACATTCCAAACTCTCTTGATCCAGCTTTAAGAAGGCCGGGAAGGTTTGACCGTGAAATTTCAATTCCTATTCCTGACCGTAAAGGAAGATTCGAGATTTTGAACATTCACACAAGGGGAATGCCTTTAGCTAAGGACGTGGATTTGAAAAAAATTGCTGATTTATCACATGGTTTTGTCGGAGCTGATTTAGAGGCATTGGCGAAAGAAGCTGCTATGTCATGCGTTAGAGATATTTTGCCGTTCGTGAATTTTCAAAGCCAAGAGATTCCCTACGAAAAAATTTCTAATCTTGAAGTCAAAATGAAACATTTTACTAATGCTCTGCTTGAGATTGAACCTTCAACAACAAGAGCTGTATTTGTTGAAATTCCTGACGTAACTTGGAATGACATCGGAGGGCTTGAAAGCATAAAATCCGAATTAATTAATGCCGTAACATGGCCGTTATCGAAATCAGAAATTTTTGAACGTTATAACATAAAGCCTACGCGGGGAATTTTGTTATATGGTGCTTCCGGAACGGGTAAAACTTTGCTGGCTAAGGCTCTTGCACATGAAAGCGGAGTTAATTTTATCAGTGTTCAAAGTTCTGATTTATTATCAAGATATTTAGGCGAGAGCGAACGTGCGTTAAAAGACATTTTCAGAATCGCAAAACAGGCTGCACCTTCGATTTTACATTTTGATAATATTGACTCGTTTGAAGAGAGACTCACTAATCAATTCATGGCCGAAATGAGGGGAATTGAAGAATTAAACGGAGTAACGGTTTTAGCTGCAACAAATAAAATTGATTCTCTCGATAAAAATTTACTGAATGCCTTTGACTTAAAATTTGAGATGCCTTTGCCGAATTTTGAGGAACGTGAAAAAATTTTTGAGATCTCATTACGCAAAAAACCTCTCGACAATGACGTAAATATTTCCGAACTTGCTAAATTAACCATGAATTTAACCGGAGGAGATATTGATTCAATTTGCAGAAAAGCGGCCATGAAAGCATTAAAAAGGGATTCGAATAATTTTATTCTGAGACGGGAAGATTTTGAAATATGATTGAGATTACAGCGAACAGAAATGTTGACAGGCTTGACGTTTTCATAGCTGAAATTTTGAATATTACCCGAAGCCGTGCGACTGCCTTAATAAAAAAACAGCATGTAATGAGCGATTCAGCCCACAAAATATTAAAACCTTCGTCGAGTGTTTTTGAAGGCGATGTTTTTCACGTTGAAATTCCCTTGTCCAATAATTTGGGAGCAATAATCCCTGAAAACATTGATTTTGATGTCGTCTATGAGGATATGAATATTCTTGTCATTAATAAACCTTCGGGGCTTGTCGTTCACCCTGCACCGGGAAATCGTGAACACACACTTGTTAATGCGATTCTTTTTCGTTATCCTGATGTCAGATTAATAAGTCAAAGATCAAGGCCGGGAATCGTTCACAGACTTGACGCCGGGACTTCGGGATTAATGGTTGTCGCACGAACTGACGAAGCTATGGTTTCGCTGCAAAAACTATTCGGTGAACATAAAGTCAACAAACAATATATCGCCTTGATTCACGGGAGGCCTGAACGTTCCGAAGGTATAATTTCAGCTCCCATTGACAGAGACCCTGACAACGCTACAAAAAGATGTGTTATTGAAGGCGGACGGCCAGCCATGACGGGCTACAAAGTTTTATGGACACGAAACAGAAAAACAGATTCTAAAAAAGTCTCTATGGTTTTGTGCAAATTATTCACGGGAAGAACTCATCAAATCAGAGTACATTTTTCAGCGTTAAATTGTCCTTTAATCGGCGATATTTCATACGGGGCAGGCGACGAGGGATTAAAACGTGTATATTTACATTCATGGAAGCTCGAATTTCCTCACCCGATAACAAATATTCCTATGAAATTTATTCAGCATATCGGAGCAGATTTTACGGAATATATTAAGAATTATGTAATATAATATAAAAATTCCAATACCTGATAAAAATCTTAAAGGAGAAAATTTTTATGAGTATCAAAGATTATGAATTTTGGTTTGTTGTAGGAAGTCAATTCCTTTATGGTTCCGAAGTTCTTGAGACCGTAGCAAAACGTGCTCAGGAAATGACGGACAAATTAAACGCTTCGGGAAATCTTCCGTGCAAAATAATCTACAAAGTTACTGCGAAAACAAATGAGGAAATCTCTGACGTAATCCGTGAAGCCAATCACGACGAAAAATGTGCAGGAATCATCACGTGGTGTCATACTTTCAGCCCTTCAAAAATGTGGATTAACGGACTTGCAAACCTTCAAAAACCTTGGTGTCATTTTGCAACACAATACAACCGTGAAATTCCTAATGATGAGATCGACATGGATTTCATGAATCTGAATCAGGCTGCACACGGCGACAGGGAACACGGATTTATTGGGGCGAGATTGAGAGCTGCAAGAAAAATTATTGCGGGTTACTGGCAGGACGAGGACGTTCAAAAACGTTTGGGAAAATGGCAGCGTGCGGCGGTAGGTGCTGCGTTCTCACGAAAATTAAAAGTTATGCGTTTCGGCGATAATATGCGTGAAGTTGCCGTTACTGAAGGCGATAAAGTCGAAGTTCAAATTAAACTTGGCTGGCAGGTCAACACATGGCCTGTAGGAAAACTCGTTGATACAATGAATGCCGTTACTGAATCCGAAGTTGACGCTCTCATGAAAGAATACGAATCCCTTTACGAAATGGCAACAGACAATATCGAAGCTGTACGTTATCAGGCTCGTGAGGAAATCGCAATCAAGAAAATGTTAGACAAAGAAGGCTGCAAGGCTTTTTCAAACACTTTCCAAGATTTGTACGGAATGAGACAGTTACCGGGACTCGCAAGTCAGCATTTAATGGCTACAGGTTACGGATTCGGAGCTGAGGGAGATTGGAAAGTTTCAGCTATGACGGCGATAATAAAATTCATGACAGAGGGACAAAAGGGCGGTTCTGCTTTCATGGAAGATTACACATATCATCTTGTTGAAGGCAAAGAATACAGTTTGGGAGCTCACATGCTTGAAGTTTGTCCGTCAGTCGCCGCTGAAAAACCGAAAATTGAAGTTCATCATTTAGGAATCGGAGACAAGGAAGACCCCGCAAGACTCGTTTTTGAAGGCCATGAAGGGAAAGCCGTTGTTGTGAGCTTAATTGACATGGGAGGACGTTTGCGTTTAATCTGTCAGGATATTGAATGCGTTAAACCGATTATGCCCATGCCGAATTTACCCGTTGCCCGTGTAATGTGGAAAGCTATGCCGGATCTTAAAACAGGTATTGAATGCTGGATTACCGCCGGAGGAGCTCATCATTCGGTTTTAAGTTACGATGTTGACGCTGAGCAAATGAAAGACTGGGCAAGAATTATGGGAATCGAGTTCGTTCACATTGACAAAGATACAACGGTCGAAAAACTCGAACATGATTTATTCCTGTCTGACATCGCCTGGAAATTAAATTAATTTATCGACATAAAAAATAAAAATAATCCCCTGCCGAATTAATTTTGACAAGGGATTATTTTTTATACGAGGATTAATGCTTTTTGTTTATGAAAAGTATCATGCAAAGTGATAACGCTAAAATTCCGATCCCCGTTTCACAGCCTCCGCCGCTTCCACCGAGATTTTCTCCGTCAGCCTCGCCTTTTGAACCGCTGATTGTAACGTCCATTGTTCCGCCAGCAGCAGCCGAAGCCTTAAATTCACTCGCTGAATTGTCGGGTAACTGGGAATCAAATTCGTATGCAAATTCCGTCGGAGTTCTGACAAATTCAATCTCTCCGTCTTCATTGTAACTATACGAAATGTCGCCCTGAGCGTCCGAAGCCTTCGTTATTTTGATTAACTTCGTGTAATCTACATCGCCCTCTTGTTCGGTTGCTTCTGAAGGCCACCAGTTACCGAAGAAGAATCTCCACCATGAGAATTTACGTAAAATGCTTGCTCCGGTTCTCTTTTGTCCGCCGAGATTCGGGTTTTTAAGTACTTTGAAGTTCGCCAAGTCAATCCTTAAGAGACTGCAACTGCTAACATCAAGTTCTGTCAAAGTATCTGCACAATCCTGATAACCTTCGATTGATTTTAGATTTGAACTATTTGATGTTTTGAATGTTTTAAGATTCTTACAGCCTGACAACGTAACTTTTTCGAGACTTTCACAGCTTCCCGTTTCAAGCGTTTGAAGATTATCACAGCTTGCAACGTTCAAATCGCCGACTCCGGTATTCGTCAATGTGAGTGTCTGAATCGTCGTGTTTCCTGATACGTCAACAGAAGTTAATGATGTACAGCCTTCAGCATTCACCGTTGTAACTTTGCTCTTTGCCAAACTCATTGATTTTACTGACGATGTGCTTGAAAGTTCGACAGTCTTAACAGATGAGTTTGTACCGAGATCGAGAGTTTCAATTTTGCTGTTACTCTTCAAATCAACTGTCGTAAGCCCCTCGACCGATGATAAATCAAGTGCCGTTATTCCCGTTGAAGCAAGTTTTGTGAGGGTTTCGGCAAATTCAGTATCGTTGACAGCACCTTCTATCGCAAGTTCAGTTTTACCTGTGAGAGCCTCCGCTAACTGTTCAGCCGTTGCATTCTTCAAGTCTTCTGCCTTGATTGTCGCCTTTTCGGGATTCTGGTCATCAGATTGAACTACAACGACATCTGCAGAATTAATCGTAAATGTAACCTTCTGTGTTGCAGAGTCTATATCATTCTTTGCGATTACGCTGTAATCATAAGTTTTAACATCTGCACTTGCCGATACAGTACCTGCGATTACAAAGGTCGTTGCAGTCGTTGTAGGGGTTAAACCTGTCGGGAGCGTTCCATTCGTTGACCATATGATATTAGCACCTTTTGTAGCCGTAACAGTAACATTCGTGATTCTCTCGCCCTGTTTCGCTGTAACGGTTGACGCTGTAGACGAAAGTACAGGAGCAACATTATTAACAGTAACTTTTGCGGTTACGGTTGCAGTCCCCTTAATGCTTCCGCTTGTAACAGTCGCAGTAATCGGAACGTTGTATGTGCCTACATCAGCTAAATCACTAACGGTTAAAGTTCCGTTGCTGAAAGACAATTCATAATCCGCTAAATCAGTGCTTGTCGTTGACCATGCGAGAGTATAGCCCGATGTCAAAGCCGATGTTGAACCGTCGCTGTAGCCTGCTTTAACCGAAGCCGTGAAAGTCTTTGTTGCCGAAGTTCCGTATGTTGTAGTCAAAGCTGTATCGCCCGAAATTGTAACATCAAATGACGAGAGCGTTTTTGTGTCAGTTGTCGGTGTAGGTTCGGTTTCTTCTTCCTTTGCTGCATTAATGGTTACAGTGATACATGCTGCTTCAGTATCGTTGTAATTGTCGCCGCCTACAACCTTATACCATACATAATATGTTCCTGCGTCTGTACCCGTCGGAATTGTTGTTGAAAACGTTGTCGGTGCAGTTTTATCATCACTACCGAGAGCATATTGCATTTCTCCATTTTCGGCTGTTCCTGCGGTTACGAGTGCCTGTGCTGTGCCATTAGCAACTAATGATGCTACGGCTGTCGGGTCTGTTGTAACGGAAGAATCTACTTTGTTGACGGTTACTGTCAGTTTCAAACTCGGTGCTTGGTCGATAGAATATTTTGTGTCATCGCTTATCGTGAATACAACATCATAACTTGTTTTATCGCTGTCGGAAACGCTCGGCTTGATTGTCGGGTCTTTCCATGCGAGTTTGTAATCACTCGAACTTACAACATCACCGCTGAATGTTACTGTTGCCGTAATGGTGCTATCTGCTAATGTCTGTCCATATGTGATTGCGGTTGCTTTCAGGTCTTTGATGTCAGAGCTGAGAATTTGAGGAACGACATAATAAAACTCGCCGACTTTTTGACACACATAGCCCGACTCGACAGCAATACCTGTCTTTACTTCTATATCAGGTGAAAATGTACCTCCTGATATATTTATATTGTATCCTCCTTTGGCTGTATATGCATTAATTTTGCCTATAAATTTACCTCCTGTAATTTTAAGCAATCCTAATTTGTTCTCTGTAGCATTACTCTCTTTACCATTACCGTTCAGAGAACTTTTTCCCTCAAAGGTACCGCCCGAAATTGTAAGCAATCCTTGATTAGCTTTACCGTCTCCATTATTATCATCGAAACCAACTGAGATAGGGTACATTCCTAAAAAAGTACCGCCAGAGATAGACGCAATATTCCAGTTCAGTAAAGTAGCTGCATTTTGTGTATTGTTGTTGGTAGTACTATCAAATTTACCGCCGCTGATTTCAAGGTAGCCGTAGTCATCATTTTTCATAACAGACATCGTTTTTGAACCGGAGTAAAATTCGCCGCCTGATATGAACATTTTTGCCTTGTCTTCTTGACGAGCATATTTTGTTCCTCCAACCGTATCTCCACCACTGCTTGCCCAGCCATTATCTATAAGGCTTGCATTATTCTCATTGCTTTCAGGTTTCTTGGCAATTACACCATTATCAATGGACATTACCCCAAGATTTTTTATGACATACCAACCTGAGGATATATAAGTACCTCCCTTTAACGTACACGTAGCGTCAGGTAAATTTGCGACTGCTGCACGAGCACTAAAAATTGTACCTGTTCCCGTAATTGTTAAATCTCCGCTGTTGACAATTACATCTTTATTCGTTGTATCGCTGGATATGTTATGACCATTCAAGTTGAGAGTAACAGTTTTTCCCTTAGGAATAGTTAAGCACTCTGTAGTTGTAATATTTCCGCCTAACGTTATAGTTCCGCCAGTACTCAACGCACTTTTTAAGGCATCAAGTGTTGTTACATCTGCGCCCCACGCACTTCCCGCAAAAAGGGTTACGAAAACACACAGCATTGCAAAATATTGCAAACGCTTCATTAATAAATCATCTCCTAAAATAATATTTATTTGTGAAACCAAAATAATATTATTCAGGCTATCTCAGGAATTACGCAAAAATACCTTTCTGCACGCCAACTCCGCCCCTTACACAATCACGCAAGGAGTCTCATGCACAAAAAGTAATTATCACGTCCGAATCTGTAGTATAATTTATTTGATATTTTTGTAATAAATATTTGGGGGGGGGGGGTAAGGTTATTTAAGGAATTTTTTATAATATTTCTTGAGAAAGCACTAATAATATAACCGCCCCTTCTGTCCCGAATAGAATCCCATGATTCCGTCGGCAGATGAGGTAATCTTGATGTTGCTTTCAAACTTATAAATTTTTTATATGAGGTTTTCAGGTAAAAAGAGGTGTTCAGGCAAATATTTATTTTATAATCACTAACTTGGAAGGTTTCTGGCAAACGTAAATCTCGATGTTCATGACTCATCGACAAATTTTGATAAAACTCGCAATTTTTACAAAAATATTTCTCGTTCACTTCTAAAAACCCTCCTTTACATATCATATTATCAATATAACAACCTTTTCTTCAAGGCACTCTACTAAAAGTACAAACAACTTAAAATTTCGATATTAGAATTAAATCATAAAAACGAAAATTTTGCAAGCGATGAATTATTCCCACTTGTCATTAATTCAATTTTGGCTTATCATTTCATAGTTTTATACATTATAATAATTTTAATTTTTTATGTAGGGGGAATAAAATTTGCATAAGATACTCGAAAAACGTCAGCTCTCTTACGATAAGGAAAGAGATCAAAGCGTTTTTTATTACAAAGTCGAAGCACCCGAAATCGCTCGCAACCGCAAAGCCGGTCAGTTTATAATTTTCCAGATTGATGAAGATTACGGAGAAAGAATCCCGTTGACAATCGCCGATGCAAATCCTGATGAAGGCTGGATCGCAATCGTTTTCCAAACTGTCGGAGCAACAACACGAAAATTCGCGGCAACTTTCAACGAAGGCGACAATGTTCCAGTCTTAGTAGGGCCTCTCGGAAAACCTACACACATTGAAAAGAAAGACGGAATTGTTGTTTGTGTCGGAGGCGGAATCGGAATCGCACCTCTTCACCCGATAGTTCAGGCAAATCACGCAATCGGCAACAAAGTTGTAACTATTATCGGAGCAAGAACTAAGGAATTATTATTCTTTGAGGACGAAATGAAAAAAGCCTCTGACGAATTAATAGTTGTAACAGATGACGGAAGTTATGGACGCAAAGCAGTTGTTACGGTTCCATTAACGGAACTTTGCGAAAAAGAAAAAGTCAGCGAAATAGTTTCAATCGGCCCCGCAATAATGATGAAGTTCTGTGTAGCAGCAGCAAAACCTTTCGGAGTTCCGATTACGACATCATTAAACACGATTATGATTGACGGAACAGGAATGTGCGGGTGTTGTCGTGTAAGCGTCGGAGGAGAGACAAAATTTGTTTGTGTTGACGGCCCCGAATTTGACGGTTACAAAGTTGATTTCGATAACATGATGCAGAGAATGACGGCTTTCAAAGACAAAGAACGTGAAGCTGATCACAAATGCAGAATCGGACTTGATAACGGAAAGGCTGGTGCTTAATCATGAGTGAACACAAAACAACAGAAATGTTACAGGCTGAAGCTGAAAAGTTTTGGAAAGACCTCGAAGGAAAAACATTAACCAATAAGGACAGAACAGCAATTCCTCCGCAGGAAATGCCTTCAAGAGATCCTATTCAACGTGCTCACGAAATGGGCGAGGTTGCGTTAGGCTACACTGAAACTCAAGCGAGAGTCGAGGCTGAACGCTGCATTCAGTGCGGAGCTGCTCCGTGTAAAAAAGGCTGTCCCGTCGGAGTACCGATTCCCGAATTTATTGCTCATATTCAAAAAGGCGATTTCAAAGGTGCTGTTGACACAATCAAGCAAACAAATTTACTTCCTGCGATCTGCGGTCGTGTATGTCCTCAGGAAAAACAGTGTCAGAGTTTCTGCACAGTCGGAAAAATGATGAAGTCTCCCGAAAAAGCTGTTGCAATCGGACGACTTGAACGTTATGTTGCTGACTGGGAGAGAGCTAACAATCAAATTACAGTTCCTACCCCTGCACCGGATACGGGAAAGAAAGTTGCAGTTATCGGTTCTGGCCCTGCAGGTTTGACTGTTGCGGCAGATACGAGAAGAGCAGGACACAGCGTAACAGTTTTCGAGGCATTCCAAAAAACTGGCGGAGTTATGGTTTACGGAATCCCTGAGTTCAGACTTCCAAAAGCAATAGTCTCAAAAGAAGTTGAGAACCTTAAGAAAATGGGCGTTGAATTTAAGACAAGTTTCTTAGTCGGACGTACTCAGACATTGGAGCAGTTATTGAATGAGGGCGGATATGACGCAGCATTTATCGGAACAGGCGCAGGACTTCCTAAATTCTTAGGCATCGAGGGCGAAAATTTAATCGGCGTTTTCAGTGCAAACGAATATTTAACCCGTGCAAACTTAATGAAGGCTTATGACCGTGAACACGCAGCAACACCTTTATATGACGCAAAGCGTGTAGCAGTTTTCGGAGGCGGTAACGTTGCAATGGACGGTGCAAGAATGGCATTAAGACTCGGAGCTGAAAAAGTTTACTGCGTTTACAGAAGAACACGTGCCGAAATGCCTGCAAGAGCTGAAGAAGTTGCACATGCTATCGAAGAGGGCGTTGACTTCCATTTCCTTGAGAATCCTACAAAGTTTATCGGAGACGAAAAAGGAAAATTAACAGGCGTTGAGTTATTAACTTATGAACTCGGCGAACCCGATGCTTCAGGGAGACGCAAACCCGTAGCAATTCCGGGAACTGAACACGTGCTTGAAATTGACGCAGCCGTTGTAGCACTCGGAAATGAATCGAACCCGTTAATGGCTCAGACGACACAGGGCTTAGACGTTACGAAACGAGGAAATATTATCGTTGACGAAAACCAAAAAACGAGCATTCCCAGAGTTTGGGCAGGCGGAGATATAGTTCTCGGAGCAGCAACGGTAATTCTTGCAATGGGTGAAGGACGCAGAGCTGCCGCAAGCATCAACGAGTATTTAGCAGGAAAATAATTTTATTTCATGTGAAAGTTTAATCATGAATTTCAACGGAGAGGTAAAAATAATTTTTTGCTTCTCCGTTTTGATTTTTTGAAAGGAAAATGAAAATGTCAAAGAATAAAACTTTGTCAGAACGATTTATTGAAGGATATAATTCTCTGGAAACAAGAGTCAGTGCAGCTGATTACATGGCTTGGCAGAGGTGGCGTTACTGGAAAAAACTCAAAGATGCAGGTCTGACAATTCATGCTACAAAAGAAATTGACGAAGGAAACGAAAATATGCAAAAAATAACTGAGGGAGAACGTATGTTGCATATTTTTGAGGATTTACCTGATGACCTGAAACTTGATGTTTTGGATTACATTAGATGGATAAAAATGGTAGATGATAAGGATGACGAAATCGACATTATATGGGCTGAAGAACATTATAATGAAGAATACGACGAAAAAGACCTTGTCAGTTGGGAAGAACTTAAAGCTGAAAGAGTTTCGGTTTAATGGCAAAGTATAAAATAAAATTTACTCCAAGAGCAAAAAAAGAATATAACAAACTTGATCGCTCTGTACTTGAATACGTTGATTCGGCATTATCAGAACTTGCAAAAAATCCTCGAACTTACGGAGTAAAAAAACTCAAGGGCTCTAAAGAGTTATGGCGTATAAAAGCAGATTATTACCGTATAATCTACAAAATTTATGATGATATTATTACTGTTCTTGTTGTAAGAATTGAAAATCGTGATAAAGCATATAATAATTTAGGTGTACTGTAACAATTTAATTAAGGAAGTGCAATTTTAATGGAACTCGCAAAAAAATTTTTAACTCAAAAGCCTTCGGGCATGGTCAGAGTCTTTCAGGCCATTGACAAAATGAACGACGTTTTGAATTTAAGTATCGGCGAACCCGATTTTGTAACTGAACCTGACATCATCGAAGAAGGTGCTAAAGGTGCAAAAGAAGGTTTTACACATTATCCACCGTTGCAGGGATTTTTGGAAACTCGTGAAGCCGCTTGTGCATATTGGGAACGTCATCACGGATTCAAATCTTCTCCCGACAATGTTTATATTTCAGTCGGAGGATTGCACATTCCTTGGCTTGCTTTCGGAGCATTATTAAATCCCGGCGATGAAGTTATGTTAATCGAACCTTATTTCACGCCTTATGAAGCTCAAATAAAAGGCAACGGCGGTGTGCCTGTTACGATAAAAACCCGTGAAGAAAATAATTTTGCTCCCAGCATTGACGAATTACGTGCTGCAGCAACTCCCAGAACAAGAGGAATAATCTTGAATTATCCCGGCAACCCTTCAGGGCGTGTTGCAACCCGTAAACAGCTTGAAGAAATCGCAGAATTTGTCGAAGAAAGAGATTTATTTGTTTTAAGCGACGAAATTTACGAGTCAATGGTCTTTAACGGTGAGCATATATGTTTTGCAAATATTCCAGGCATGAAAGACCGCACATTATTAGCTTCGGGAGTTTCAAAAAGTCATTGCATGACAGGCTGGAGAATCGGTTATTTGTTTGCGCCTCAAAACGTAATTAATACAATGTGTGTTTTGTCATCTTATCAGACTTACGGTGTTAATACTCTTTCACAAAAAGCCGCTGCCTACGCTATGAACACTCAAGACGAAAAAGTTAAAGAACGTGCAAAGATTTTCGGCGAGAGAATGAATGCTGTCGAAAAAAGATTAAATTCAATGAAAGGTGTTAAATGTCATTCCGCTGAAGGTGCGTTTTACCTTTTTCCCAACATTTCAGGAACAGGATTAACAAGCGAAGAATTTACTTGGCAGTTGTTAAATGATGCTCACGTTGCTGTATTGCCAGGAAGTGCTTTCGGCGAAACCGGCGAAGGTTATATCAGAATTGCCTGCACTCAATCAATGGATACTTTAATGCAGTCAATGGATAAAATGGAAGAATTTTGCGGGAGGTTTTAATTCATGAAAAAATTTTTATGTTTATTCGTAATAGCTATGTTTGTGTTTGTGTTTTCGGGCTGTGGCGGTTCAAGCGGCTCAAGTTCGGAATCATCTGACATAACGGCAAAAACCGACGGAACTTATAAAAGCATTACGGAAGGAAATGCAATATCCGTAAATGACGGCAGAAGTTACAGTTATCACAACATTACCGTAACTAAAACCGGAGAGCCTTCAAGTTCAAGTGAAAATTATGACTTCACCGGAGGCAATGCGGCAATTCTCGCAAGCGGCGGTTCAAAAGTAACAATCACTGGTTCGTCAACAAAAATTACGACTAATGCAAAGTACGGAAACGGTGTTTTCTCTTACGGCGGTAACAGCAGTAATTCAAGCAGTCTTAACTCTTCAAGCACCGGAGACGGAACTACCGTAACAATTTCTGACGCAACGATTACGACCTCATCAAGCAATTCTGGCGGAATTATGACAACAGGCGGAGGAATTATGAATGCTACTAACTTAACGATTACGACTTCGGGCGGATCTTCAGCGGCAATTCGTTCTGACAGAGGCGGCGGAACTGTTACAGTCAATCAGGGAACTTACACAACATCGGGCACTGGT
>JAFSKE010000120.1 GCA_017449135.1 Synergistaceae bacterium | reverse complement strand
TGTAGAGCCTCAATCTGAAACGGTTTGGAGACAGGCAGATAAATATCATGTTCCGAGAATTGCATTCGTAAACAAAATGGACAGAATCGGAGCAGATTTTAGTTCAGTCGTTAAAGCGATGCACGAGAGACTCGGAGCAAACGCTATTCCCTTACAGCTTCCTATCGGAGCAGAGGACGATTTTGCAGGAGTTGTTGATTTAATCGAACAGAAAGCAATTTACTTTTCGGGCGTTTTAGGTCAGGCTCCCCGTGAAGGCGTAATTCCTCCGGAACTCGCAATGCCTGCTAAACAGGGAAGAGACGAAATCATCGAAGCATTATCCGATTTCAACGATGATATTATGACATTGTACCTTGAGGGTAAGCCCATAAGTTCAGAGTTGATTCGCAAGACTTTGCGTGAGGCCGTAATAAATCTTAAAGCCGTTCCCGTTTTATGCGGTTCAGCTTTCAAGAATAAATGTATAGAGCCTTTGCTTGATGCAGTTGTAGAATATTTGCCGAGTCCGATAGATTTACCTGCAATAAAAGGTTTTAATCCTGCTAACCCCGAAGAGATTGTTGAAAGACACAGCGATCCGAAAGAACCGTTTACGGCATTAGCATTTAAGATTGCAGTAGATCCGTTTTTAGGAAAATTATTCTTTTTAAGGGTTTATTCAGGAAAGTTAGAGAAGGGCGGAAGTTTATACAATCCTACTTCGGGTCAGAGAGAAAGAATCGGGCGTATCATGAGAATGCACTCGAATAAGCGTGAAGATATTGACTCAATGGAAGCAGGAATGATTGTTGCAGTTCCTTCTTTGAAGAACACTAAGACCGGCGATACTTTATGCGATGAATCAAAACAGATTGTTTTAGAGAGTTTGGAATTTCCCGAACCTGTTATATCATTGGCAGTTGAACCAGCGACTCAACAGGATAAAGTGAAATTGTCAAAGGGTTTGAACGCATTAGCAGACGAAGACCCGACATTCAAAGTTCACAATGACGAAGAGAGCGGCCAGACTGTAATTTCAGGAATGGGAGAATTCCATCTTGAAATCATCGTAGACAGATTGAAACGAGAATTTGGAGTTGACGTTAAAGTCGGTAATCCTCAAGTTGCATATCGTGAAGCGATCCGCAAACCCGCAAGAGCTGAAGGAAAATATATCAGACAGTCAGGCGGTCGAGGTCAGTACGGACATGTTGTATTTGAGATTGAACCTACTGAAGACGGCAAATACATTTTTGAGGATAAAATTGTCGGCGGCGTAATTCCTAAAGAATTTATAACGGCTGTTGAAAAAGGACTCGAAGAAGCCATACAGTCAGGAGTTCTTGGAGGTTATCCCGTTATCGGCGTAAAGGTTGCACTCGTTGACGGTTCATATCACGAAGTCGATAGTTCCGAAATGGCATTCAAAATCGCAGCTTCAATGGGTTTCAAAGAGGCCATGAAGAAAGCAGACCCCGCATTAATGGAACCTGTGATGTCAGTCGAAGTTGTAACGCCCGAAGAATATGTCGGAGATGTAATCGGTGATTTGTCATCAAGGCGAGGAAGAATTGACGGAATGGATCTCAGAGCCAATGCAAGAATTATTAAAGCCTTCGTTCCTTTAGTAGGAATGTTCGGTTATGCAACGGATTTGAGAAGCAGAACGTCAGGCAGAGCAACGTATTCAATGCAGTTTGATCATTATGAGATAACACCTGCTGAAGTCAGTGAAAAGATTTTACAGGGAAAAGTTTAATTTAATTTGTAAAGGAGAAATTTTTTATGGCAAAAGAGAAATTTGAGCGTACTAAACCTCACTTAAATATTGGAACTATCGGTCATATCGATCACGGCAAAACAACATTAACGGCAGCAATTACGAAATGTCTTGCTACGGAAAACAATGCTGAATTTACAGCTTACGACATGATCGATAAAGCACCTGAAGAGAGAGAACGTGGAATTACAATCAACATCGCACACGTTGAATATCAGACAGCAAAAAGACACTATGCACACATCGACTGCCCCGGCCACGCTGACTATATCAAGAACATGATCACCGGAGCTGCACAGATGGACGGAACAATTCTTGTTGTCAGTGCTGCTGACGGTCCTATGCCTCAGACTCGTGAACACGTTTTGTTAGCTCGTCAGGTCAACGTTCCTGCAATCGTTGTATTCATGAACAAGACAGACCAGGTTGACGATCCTGAATTATTAGACCTTGTCGAAATGGAAGTTCGTGAGCTTCTTAATAAATACGACTTCCCCGGCGATGACACACCCATTATCAGAGGTTCAGCCCTTGAAGTTCTTGAAAAAGGTACAGGCAAGAGAGACGATCCTATCTGCAAACCCATTTATGATTTAATGGACGCTTGCGATTCATTCATTCCTGAACCTGTCCGTGAAATCGACAAACCGTTCCTTATGCCTATCGAAGACGTATTCACAATTTCAGGACGTGGAACAGTTGTTACCGGACGTGTTGAGCGTGGAATTATCAACGCAGGCGAACCCGTCGAAATCGTCGGAATGGTCAGAGACACACAGAAAACAGTTGCAACATCGCTTGAAATGTTCAGAAAGATTCTTGACAACGCAGAAGCAGGAGACAACGTCGGTGTATTGCTTCGTGGAATTGACAAAACAGATGTTCAGAGAGGACAAGTTCTCGCCAAACCCGGTACAGTTACTCCTCATACGAAATTCAAGAGCGAAGTTTACGTCTTAAAGAAAGAAGAAGGCGGCCGTCATACACCATTCTTTGCAGGATATAAACCTCAGTTCTATTTCAGAACTACAGACGTTACCGGAAACATCAAACTTCCTGAAGGCGTAGAAATGGTAATGCCTGGAGATAACGCAACATTTGAAGTTGAGTTAATCGTTCCTATCGCAATGGAAGAGGGATTGCGTTTCGCAGTTCGTGAAGGCGGACACACAGTCGGAGCGGGAGTTGTAACCCAGATTATCGAATAATAAAAGATTAAGATCATGGCACGCAAAATCCGAATCAGATTAAAATCTTTTGATCACAGAGTACTCGACATTTCTGCAGCTCAGATTGCAGAGACGGCACAGTCAACGGGTGCGAGAGTTTCAGGGCCTATACCTCTTCCGACTGAAGTAGGCAGAATTACGATTCTCAAGTCGCCTCATAAAGACAAAGACGCAAGAGAGCAATTTGAAATGCGTACTCACAAAAGATTGATAGATATTATCGAACCGACGCAGAAAACAATGGACGCACTTATGCAGTTAAATCTTGCATCAGGTGTTGACATTCAGATTAAATTTTAGTAAGGAGAATTTTAAGTTATGTCAATAGGGATTCTGGGGAGAAAACTTGGAATGACACAGATTTATGACTCAGAAGGACAGGCCGTAGCTGTTACGGTTGTTCTCGCTGGGCCTTGCTCTGTTGTTGCTCTGAGAACCCCTGAACAGAACGGTTATTCCGCTGTTCTTCTCGGCTTTGAGGCTGTGAAACCTCATAAGCTGTCCAAACCTCAAAAAGTTATGTTTGAGAAATTGAAGCTTGACCCAAAGAAGACTCTTCGTGAGTTCAGGCTTGATGACGTAAAAAGTTATGAAGTAGGACAAGAGTTAAAAGCAGATCTGTTTGAAGCAGGCGAAAAAATTAATGTCAAAGGCATCTCCAAAGGTAAAGGATTTGCAGGTGTCATCAAACGCCATCACTTCGGAGGTCAGCAGTTCTCTCACGGAACTTCAGTTGAACACAGACACGGCGGTTCAAGCGGTGCAATTTCGTATCCCGGCAGAGTTTTTCCCGGCAAGAGAATGCCCGGACACATGGGAAGCGAAAAAGTAACGGTTAAGAATCTTACTGTTATGGCCGTTGATGTCGAAAATAATTTAATTCTGGTAAAAGGTGCAGTCCCGGGTTCCAAAAATACCCTGCTCGCCCTCTACAAGAGATCATAAAGGAGGGGAATTTTAACAATGCCTTTCGTAAAAGTCTACGAAATCACAGGTGAAAGAGCCGGAGAAATGGAACTTTCCGACGCAGTGTTCAACACCCCCGTAAATATGGCCGTAATTCATCAGGTCGTTGTAGCTCATTTGGCAAATTCACGTCAGGGAACTCACAGCACAAAAACTCGCGGTGATGTTTCAGGCGGCGGAAAAAAACCTTGGAGACAGAAGCACACAGGCAGAGCAAGACAGGGAAGCACACGTTCTCCGATTTGGGTTCACGGCGGTGTAGCTCATGGGCCTCACCCGAGAGATTATCATCAGAAGGTGAACAAAAAAGTCCGTCAGCTTGCTTTAAGATGTGTTTTATCTGATAAAGTCAGTGAAGATCTGCTCGCAGTAGTCAAAGGCTTTGACACGATAGAGAAACCCTCGACTAAGGCTATGAAAAATTTATTCACGGCTCTTGATGCAGGGAAAACTCTTGTTATTTATCATGATAACGCTTTTAACGTAACACGTTCAGTCAGGAATTTACCCGGTGCTAAATGTATAAACGTTGCAAGCATAAATGTCTATGATATTTTGAATGCAAAGAATTTAATCGTAACTCCTGAAGTTATTGCGAAGATTGAGGAGGTTTATTCAAAATGAATTTAACTGCTCATGATATAATCATTCGTCCGATTATAACGGAAAAGTCCAGCACTTTAATGGGTTTGAACAAATATACTTTTGAAGTTCATAAAAGTGCAAACAAAATTCAAATCCGTAAGGCCATTGAAGAGGTCTTTAATGTTAAAGTCGCAGGAGTCAACACGATTAACGTTAAAGGCAAGCTGCGTCGCAGAGGCATGACAAAGGGCTATACACGTTCTTGGAAAAAGGCAATCGTAGCTCTCAAGCCCGATCAGCATATAGAGTTCTTCGAGGGTGCCTCGATATAAATAGGAGAAGCATAAATGTCAATTAAACAGTTTAAGCCGTATACACCTGCACGAAGACATATGAGTATTCAGGGACGTGAAGACATTACGGCAGATAAACCCGAACGTTCTCTTGTTGTTCATCTTAGGAAGCATGGAGGCAGAAATAATACAGGCCGTATTACGATGCGTCATATCGGAGGCGGACACAGAAGAGCGTACAGAATTATAGATTTTAAGCGTGAGAAATTAGGCATTCCCGGTCGTGTCGCTACAATCGAATACGATCCTAACAGAAATGCAAGGATAGCCCTGATTAATTACGCAGACGGTGAGAAGCGTTATATAATTCTCCCGAAAGGCTTGAATGTAGGCGATGTAATATATTCAGGCTCAGAGAGCGATATAACACCCGGTAATGCGTTGAAACTGAAGGATATTCCCGTCGGTACTTTTATTCATAATCTTGAACTTCAGCCCGGCTGCGGTGCTAAATTAGTCAGAGCAGCAGGAACGTCGGCTCAGCTTATGTCAAAAGAGGGAAAATATGCCTATATCAGAATGCCCAGCGGTGAATTAAGACTGATTTTGCTTGAATGCATGGCTACTATCGGTCAGGTAGGCAACGAAGATTATGACAATATATCTTGGGGAAAAGCCGGAAAAACACGCTGGAAAGGCAAAAGACCTTCAGTTCGAGGTATGGTCATGAACCCTGTAGATCACCCAATGGGCGGTGGAGAAGGAAAATCAAAATCCAACAAACACCCTGTCTCCCCTTGGGGAACGCCTGCTAAAGGATACAAGACCCGTAAACGCAAACCTTCGGATAAGTTAATAATCCGCAGACGTTATGAGAAGTAAGGAGCTGATAAGATAAATGCGCTCATCAAAGAAAGGGCCTTTTGTTGAACAGAGGCTTCTTGACAGAATAGAGGACATGAACGTCAACGGCAATAAAAAAGTAATTAAAACATGGTCAAGACGTTCTACAGTAGTTCCCCAGATGATAGGCCATACAATCGCTGTTCACAACGGGAGAATGCACTTACCCGTATATATCAGTGAAAATATGGTAGGTCATAAACTGGGAGAGTTTGCACCGACAAGAAAGTTCGGACATCATGCTGGACAGGACAAGAAAGGAAAGTAAAAAATGGCAGATATAAAAACAGCTGCGGCAATGACTAAGAATGCCAGAATATCGCCTTACAAAGTCCGTCAGGTCTTGGAACTGATTCGCGGGAAAAGTGCAGACCGTGCAGTAACGATATTGAAATTCAGCGACAAAAAAGCCGCCGGAATTATATTAAAGGTTCTGAACAGTGCAATGGCTAATGCAGAGCATAATTACGGTATGGATCTTGATAAATTATATGTTCACGAAGCATATGCGAATCAGGGGCCTATGATGAAGAGATTCAGACCAGTATCAATGGGACGTGCTCACCCTTATGTTCACAAGACATCGCATGTAACCATAAAGCTCGGCGAACGTCAGCAGGAGGAAAAATAAGTTATGGGACAGAAAGTTCACCCAATAGGCTATCGTCTCGGAGTGTCAACACACTGGCAGTCAAGATGGTATGCAGATAAAAAGAATTACGCAAAGAAGTTACACGAAGATATTAAATTGCGTAAATATATCATGAAAAAGTGGGAAGGAGCAGGCATTGCAAGAATTATTATTGAGCGTGTAGGCCCTGTTGTCCGTTTCACGATATATACGGCTCGACCTGGCGTTGTCATAGGCAAAGGCGGCAACGAGATTCAGAACATCAAGAATGAGTTACAGGCTATGACGGGCGGAAAAGTCATGGTCAACGTTAATGAGATCAAGAATCCTGATGTCGAAGCACAGCTCGTAGCTGAAGGCATCGCAAGTTCTCTTGAGAGAAGAGTATCTTTCAGACGTGCTATGAAACAGGCCATTTTCAGAGCCATTAAAGCAGGTGTTAAGGGCGTTAAAGCTCAGGTATCAGGACGTTTGGGCGGTGCTGAAATAGCCAGAACGGAATGGTATAACGAAGGCCGTTTACCTCTTTCAACCATAAGGGCTGATATAGATTACGGTTTTTCAGAAGCTGTTACAATGTATGGCGTTATAGGCTGCAAAGTCTGGATTTACAGAGACAGAGAACACGAAAAATCTCAGGCTCCGGCACGTCAGGCTCGCAACAGACCTGCAAACAAGGGGGCGTAAAAAATGTTAATGCCAAGTAGAGTTAAATTCCGAAAGTCTCACAGATCCCCGTTAAGAGGAATTTCAAAAGGCGGTACAACAGTCGCTTTCGGAGATTATGGTATTCAGGCTCTTGAAAACGTATGGCTCACTGCAAGACAGATTGAGGCTACCCGTGTTGCAATATCCAGAAAGATGAAAAAAGGCGGTAAAATCTGGATTAGAGTTTTCCCGGACAGACCATACACAAAGAAACCTCTTGAAACTCGTATGGGTAAAGGTAAAGGAGCACCCGAATTTTGGGTCGCTGCTGTAAAAAGAGGCAGAGTGTTATTTGAGTTTTCCGGAATTAGCGAAGAGCTTGCACAAGAGGCTTTCAGAACGGCATCGCATAAATTGCCCGTGAAAGTCCGCATGGTACGCAGCGGAGGGAGTGATTAGTCTGATGGCAAACGTTAAGACCGAGAAGCTCAGAGAACTTACATTGGAAGAAATAGCCGGAAAGGTTAAAGAATATAAGACGGAATTATTCAATCTGCGTTTTCAAAATGCTGTTGGCCACTTGAAAAATACGAGCCGTATACGTGAAGTCAGAAAGACTGTCGCAAGATTGTTGACAATAGCGTCTGAAAAGGCAGCTACCGGAATAGAACAGACAGAAAAGGAAGCAGACAATGCCGAGTAAAGTTAGAACGGGTATAGTCGTAAGTAATAAAATGGACAAAACAGTTATTGTCCGTGTTGAAAGAATGGCTGAACACCCGCTGTATGGAAAAAGAATAAAACGCGCTAAAAAGTATGTAGCTCATGACGCTGAAAATCAGTGCGGAATGGGAGACGAAGTACGCATTCGCGAGACAAGGCCTTTAAGCAAAACTAAACGCTGGGAACTTGTCGAAA
Source organism: Synergistaceae bacterium (assembly GCA_017449135.1). Lineage (GTDB taxonomy): Bacteria > Synergistota > Synergistia > Synergistales > Aminobacteriaceae > JAFUXM01. Next base: position 20,005 of record JAFSKE010000120.1, on the reverse strand, counting down.
TCATGCGGAAAGCTCCTGTCTTGGGCGGGGAAGTCCAAGAGGAGGTTTCAGAATAAATGATACAATTAACAAGTGTTCTGAACGTTGCTGATAATTCAGGTGCCAGAAAGCTGTTTTGCATTCAGGTTATGGGCGGAAGTAAAAGACGCTACGGAACTATTGGAGATGTTATCGTAGCTTCAGTCCGTGAGGCCATTCCTAATAGCAATATAGCTAAGGGCAGTGTCGTTAAGGCTGTCATAGTCAGAACGAAGAAGGAAGTAAGAAGAAAAGACGGCACTTATGTACGTTTTGATGATAATGCCGCAGTATTGATCGATGCAAACGGCGAACCCAGAGGAACACGTATCTTTGGACCCGTAGGCCGTGAGTTGAGAGCTAAAAAATACATGCGTATATTATCTCTTGCACCTGAAGTCGTATAGGAGATTATAAATATGTCAGTAAGATTAAAGAAAAATGATCGGGTAAAAGTCATTTCCGGCAAGGATAAAGGCAAAGAAGGCAAAATAATCCGCCGAATCCCTGAGCGTGATTTAATCGTCATCGAAGGCGTAAACATGGTATCCCGCCATGTCAAGCCCTCGCAGAATAATCCTCAGTCAGGAATAATTAAGCAGGAAGCCCCGATTTATGCCAGTAAGGTAATGCTTGTCTGTCCTCAGTGCGGAAAAGCTACAAGGGTAGGAGCGTCATTCCTTGAGAGCGGAAAAAAAGTCCGTGTTTGCAAGAAATGCGGAGAAATAATTGATCGCGGAGGACTTTAAGCCATGACACCCAGAATCCTTGAAAAATACAAGAATGAAGTCGCTCCTGCTTTATTGCGTGAGTTCGGATATAAAAATGTTATGCAGCTTCCCAAGATTGAGAAAGTTGTAGTTAATATCGGAGTCGGCGATGCAAAGCTCGATATTAAATTCATGGACTCAGCTATAAATGAACTTAGAGCAATAACAGGCCAGCAGCCTTTATTAAAGCGTGCAAAGAAGTCAATAGCAGGTTTCAAAGTTCGTCAGAATATGCCCGTAGCTTGTGCCGTTACATTAAGAGGCGCAAAGATGTGGGAGTTCCTTGACAGGTTAATATCACTGGCTTTACCCGGAATTAAAGACTTTCAGGGTATCACAAGAAAAGGTTTTGACGGACGCGGAAATTATAACTTAGGTCTCAGAGAGCAGTTAATTTTCCCGGAAATCAGTTATGACAAAGTAATTAGATCGAGAGGCATGAACGTTTCAATCGTAACTACAGCAAAGACTGACGAAGAAGCATTTGCGTTGTTAAAAGGAATTGGAATGCCTTTCAGAACAGGAAATCAGGGGGTATAAGTAAAAAATGGCAAGAAAAGCATTAAAGTTGAAAGCCCAGCTCCCTGCGAAGTTCAGCACAAGACGCTATAACAGATGCCCGTTATGCGGAAGGATTCACGGATATATCAGAATGTTTGATATGTGCCGCTGCTGTTTTCGTAAAATGGCACGCGAGGGAGCTTTTCCCGGCGTTGTCAAATCGAGCTGGTAAGGGGGGCATATAAAGTTGTACGTAAACGACCCTGTTGCTGATATGCTCACAAGGATCAGAAATGCAAACATGACTTATGCTGAGAGCGTCGATGTTCCTTCGAGCAAAATGAAATTAGCATTAGCCAGAATCCTTAAAGATGAAGGTTATATCAGGAATTTTAGAATGATAACGGATCCCGCTAAGCCATATGCCGAGATAAGAATTTATTTATCATACGGAAAAGGCAAAGAAAGAGTTATTCAGGGACTTCGCAGAATTAGCAAACCCGGACGCAGAATCTATGTCGGAAGCGATAAATTACCTGTCGTTATGGGCGGTTTAGGACTTGCAATTCTTTCGACTTCAAAAGGTCTTAAAACCGGTGCGGAAGCTAATAAACTCGGTCTTGGCGGAGAAGTTCTCTGCTATGTCTGGTAGGAGGTATATATAAATGTCTCGTATAGGACGTAAAGCAGTAGACATCGTTAAAGGCTCAAGTGTTGAAGTCAAGGGAACTGACATTATCGTTAAAGGCCCTAAGGGTGAACTTCACGCAAAGTTAATGCCCGGCATAGTCGTAGATGTCAATGAAAATCAGGTCAATGTCTCAAGAACTAACGAAGAGAAACAGACAAGAGCATGGCATGGAATGACAAGAGCTTTAATTGCAAACATGGTAACGGGAGTAACTACAGGCTTCTCAAAGACTATGGAAATCGTCGGAGTAGGCTGGAGAGCTGCTTTACAGGGCAAAAAACTCGTTATGAATTTGGGATATTCTCACCCTATCGAATTTATGCCTCCCGAAGGTATAGAAATCGTTGTTGAAAATCCCATAAAGTTCCATGTCAAGGGAATCGATAAAGAGTTAGTCGGTCAGACATGTGCTTTGATTAAGAAATTCAGACCGCCTGAGCCGTATCACGGAAAAGGTATCAAGTTTGAAAATGAATACATTATCCGTAAGGCCGGAAAGACTGGAGCTAAGTAGACATGAAAAAGAAAAGCAGAAACGATATGCGTGTCATTAGGCATGAGAGACTTCGCAGAACACTTTCGGGAACAGCTGAAAAACCCCGTCTTTGTGTGTTCAGGAGCTTAAAAAATATCTATGTTCAGGTTATAGATGACGAAAAAGGCCATACGCTTGTATCGGCATCAACGCTTGAAAAATCGTTACAGCCTGAATTAAAAGGCGGTTGCAACATTGCTGCGGCGAAAGTAATCGGAAAGACCATAGCTGAACGTGCAAAAGCCAAAGGTATTAATACAGTAGTATTTGATCGTGGAGGACATGCCTATCACGGAAAAGTCATGGCAGTTGCAGATGCTGCTCGTGAAGGAGGGCTTGTGTTTTAATGGCCAGAAGAAATGAAGCCGTAGTAACTGAATTACAGGAACGTGTAGTCGCCATAAACCGTGTCAGCAAAGTTGTTAAAGGCGGTAAGAGATTCAGATTTGCTGTTCTTGTAGTTGTTGGAGACGGAGCTACTCAGGTCGGTACAGGTATCGGCAAAGCTAAGGAAATCGCTGAAGCAGTCCGCAAAGGTATTGACAAAGCTAAGAAGAATATGGTATCAGTCAAACATGACGGCGATACAATTCCTCACCCTGTTGTCGGAGAATTTGGAGCTGCAAGAGTTTTGCTGAAGCCCTGCCCTAAAGGTACAGGAGTTATTGCAGGCGGTGTAGTTCGTGCAATTATGGAACTCGGAGGAGTTAAAGACGTTGTTACGAAAGTTACAGGCCGTACTGCTAACGCCATAAATATTGCTAATGCAACACTTGAAGCTATCAAGATTACACGTACTGAAAACGAAATCATGAAGCTCAGAGGTCTTGTAGAGGCAGTAGAAACAACGGAAAATAAAGATGCTGCTCCTTCTGAAGAAGCAGTTTCAAACGAAGTCGGGGAGTGATTCACAATGTCAAAAATTAAAGCAAAGTGGATCAAAAGTTCCATAAGTTTTCCCGAAAGACAGAAACGAACTATTAAAGCATTGGGGTTCAAGAAATTAAATTCTGAAGTCGAACACGAAGACACGCCCCAAATCAGAGGAATGATTGAGCATGTTCGTCATCTTGTTAAATGGGAGGTCGTAGAATGATAACGTTACACGATTTACACCCTGTAAAAGGCTCGACTCACAAGTCAAAACGTCTCGGACAGGGTATAGGAAGCGGAACGGGAAAAACATCTGGTAAAGGACACAAAGGCGATAAATCAAGAACCGGCGGCGGTGTAAGACCGGGATTTGAAGGAGGCCAGATGCCTTTAACCAGAAGGACTCCGAAACGAGGATTTAACAACGCAAGATTTGCAAAAGTCTTTCAGCCTGTAAATCTCAAAACTCTTGACTCAAAATTTGATGCAGGAGCTGAAGTAGATTTTGAAGCAATGTTGAAAGCTAAAGTTATTCGCAAAAAGAATATTCCCGTTAAAATCCTTGCTGACGGAGAACTTAGTAAAGCATTAAAGATTAAGGCCGCTGCTTTCAGTGCAGAAGCGATTAAAAAAATCGAGGCTGCCGGCGGTTCTCATGAGGTAATACAGTAATGTTCGGGTCTTTGGGTGATATTTTCAGGTTGCCCGACCTGAAACGAAGAATATTTTTTACACTTGGAATCTTATTCATCTTCAGATTAGGTGCTTATATTCCAAGTCCCGGTGTTGACAGGGCAGCTCTTGCAAGTCTTTTCAGCACCGGCGGCGGTGTCATGGATTTTCTGAATTTATTTTCGGGAGGTGCATTAAGCCGTTTCGGGATATTCTCTCTGGGTGTAGCTCCTTACATTAACTCAAGTATCGTAATGCAGTTGCTTGTTGTAATTTTCCCATATCTTGAGAAATTACAGAAAGATAGTGCTGACGGTCATAAAAAAATTACTCAATGGACTCGTTATGGAGCTGTTGTGTTTGCAATAGTTCAGGCTATCGGAATGACTGCATGGCTTCGAGGCTTGGGGATTATGCAGGGAGGATTTTTTGACTGGCTTTTAGTCATCATAACCCTTGTCTCAGGTTCAGTCGCTGTAATGTGGCTGGGCGAAGAGCTTACGGATCACGGAATCGGCAACGGAATTTCATTATTAATTTTTGCCGGTATCGTAGCAAGAATCCCTGAAGCAATTTTGCAGACTTGGAGCATGGTAAGACTCGGCTCTTTAAGTGTCATAGCTCTTTTAATCGGGCTTGTCTTGATCGTTGTAGTAGTTGCAGGCTGTATCTTGTTGCAGGAAGGCCAGCGAAGGTTACCCGTTCAATATGCAAAGAGAGTTGTAGGAAATAAAATCTACGGCGGACAGAGTACTTTTATTCCGTTGAAAGTAAATCAGTCAGGAGTTATTCCGATAATTTTTGCAAGTTCTTTATTAATCTTCCCTTATACGATTGCTAATTATTTCAGCGAAAGTTCAGTCGGAAGATTTATAAGTGCTATGTTTGCTCCTAACAGCTTTGTTTATATTATATGTTATGTAGCATTGATTATATTTTTCTCGTATTTCTACACGGCAGTTGTCTTTAATCCTAATGACATAGCCAATAACATGAAGAAATACGGCGGATTTATTTTAGGCATCAGACCCGGTCAGCCTACATCAGACTATATTACAAAGGTAATGGAGCGTATAACTCTCGGCGGTGCTGTGTTCCTTGCTGTGATAGCTTTAATTCCGAATTTAATGTCTTCGGTTTTGAATATCAGAAGTTTCTATTTCGGAGGAACTGCGGTTTTAATCGTCGTAGGTGTAGCTATGGATACGATTAATCAGATTGAAGCTCAATTATTAATGCGGCATTATGACGGAATTTTGAAGAAGTCAGGCGGTCGTAAGGGCTTGCTCAGAGGTTAATCATGAAATTAGTATTATTGGGTGCGCCGGGTGCTGGTAAAGGTACTCAGGCGGCCTTATTAAAAGAAAATCATGGTCTCGCTCATATATCGACAGGCGATTTATTCAGATTTAATCTCAAGAACAACACGCCTTTAGGTCTTGAAGCTAAAAAATACATGGATTCAGGACAGCTTGTTCCAGATGAGATAGTTATGAAAATGGTAAGCGATAAGTTGAGCGAGTTCAAAAATGACGAGGGCTTTATGCTTGATGGATTTCCCAGAACCGTTGCTCAGGCTGAATTTTTGGAGACAAAGACAAAACTTGACGGCGTAATTTTATTCAAGATAGCAGATGAGGTTATCGTAAAAAGACTGACAAGCCGTGCAATATGCAAAGACTGCGGAAACGTTACAAGCACTCTTGCTCACGATAAATGCCCTTCATGCGGAGGAGAACTTTATAAACGTGATGATGATAATGAAGTTACTGTCAGAAGCCGTTTGAAGGTTTTTCATGAGCAGACAGAGCCGTTAATCGATTTTTATCGTGCAAAAGGTTTGTTATATGAGATTGACGCAGATAAAAAGCCCGAAGAAGTTTTTGCAAGCGTTATTGAGTTATTGCACCATGATAAAAATTAAGAAACCTGAAGAAATCGAATTAATGAGAGTTGCAGGACGTGTTACAGCCGAAGTTTTAGATATTATGCGTGAAGCTGTCAGACCTGGAATTTCAACGGGAGAACTTGACAGACTCGCTGAAGAACATATCAGAAAAAACGGCGGTATACCTGCATTTAAGAATTATAAGCCGATGTCTGACATGACACCTTTTCCGGGAACTATATGTGCATCAGTCAATGATGAGATAATTCACGGGATCCCTGATTTTAACAGAATTTTAGAAGAGGGAGATATTATAAGCGTCGATGTCGGAGCATGTATTAACGGCTGGTTCGGAGATGCTGCCTGTACTTATCCGGTGGGAGAAATAAGCAGTGAGAAAAAGAAATTGCTTGAAGTTACCGAAGATTCGCTGAATCGTGCTATAGCTTCTGCCCTTAACGGAAATACTCTCGGCGATATAGGTTACGCAGTTGAAAGTTTTGTCAAACCCTTAGGCTTTGGAATAGTTCGTGATTACACGGGGCACGGAATAGGCAGAAAAATGCACGAAGCTCCCCAAATTCCGAATTATGGAAAAGCAAGACAGGGAATGACGTTGAAATCTGGCATGACTATAGCTATTGAGCCTATGATTATGTCCGGGCGTGAAGATGTCAAAGTCGATTCTAAAAACGGTTGGACTGTTTCAACTGTTGACGGTTCCGACGCAGCACATTTTGAACGCTCGATTGTAATTCTTGACGAAGGGCCTGAAATTTTAACAAAATGGCAGAGTTCGAGATAGGTCAAATTGTAATTTCAAGGCGGGGCAAAGATACGGGATCTGAATATGTAGTCTCAGGTTTTGAATCTAAAAGAATAAAGTTAATCAGACCGAAAAGATTTAACGTTTCAAAACCGAAATTGAAAAATCCCAAACATTTGCAATCGACGTTGAGACGTGCTGAAAGTTTATTGAGTTTTATAAAGGCAGGAAAAGACATTGACACAGGATATTTTTTTAGGAGCGTAAGGAATTAAATGGCTGATAAAAATTCCGGCAAAGAGGACGTAATCGAAGTAAAAGGCACCATTTCAGAGCCGTTGCCCAATGCAATGTTCCGTGTTGAACTTGAAAACGGACATCGTGTTCTGGCTCATGTCAGTGGTAAAATGAGAATGCACTTTATCAGGATTTTACCCGGAGATAAAGTGTTAGTCGAAGTCTCTCCGTATGATTTAACGCGGGGAAGAATAATTTATCGTTATAAATAAGGTGGTATTATCATGAAAGTAGGACCTTCAGTAAAGCCTATTTGTGAATATTGCAGAGTAATACGCCGTCATGGAGTTGTGAGAGTTATTTGCAGCCGCAACCCAAGACATAAACAGCGTCAGGGTGTCAGGAGGTAATTAAATGGCAAGAATCGCAGGAGTAGATTTACCGAGAGAAAAACGTGTTGAAATCGGTTTAACTTATATTTTCGGTATCGGACTTAAAACGGCACAAAAAATTCTTGCTGTTACCGGTGTAAATCCTGATACAAGAGTCAAAGATTTAAGCGAAGCCGACGCACAGAAATTACGCCGTGAAATCGAAGATAATTACAAAGTCGAGGGAGATTTACGACGTGAAATTTCGATGAATATTAAGCGTCTTATCGACATTGGCTGCTACAGAGGTCAGCGTCATCGTCTCGGACTTCCCGTCAGAGGTCAGAGGACTAAAACTAACGCCAGAACCCGTAAAGGCCCGAGAAGAACAGTTGCTAACAAGAAAATGGCAACTAAGTAAAGCAGCTTAAACAGGAGGAATATTAAAGTTGGCGAAAAGAACAACACAGGCTCGTAAGGGTAAAAGACGAGAGAAAAAAAATATTAATTATGGGGTTGCACATATTTATTCGACGTTCAATAACACGATTATGTGCATAAGCGACAAGGCAGGAAATATTATTACTTGGGCAAGCGGTGGAAATGTAGGTTTCAAAGGTGCGAGAAAGTCTACTCCGTTTGCTGCTCAGACTGCTGCATCACAGGTTGCCAAAGCTGCTCAGGATCAGGGCGTTAAAGAGATTGACGTAATCGTTAAAGGTCCCGGACCAGGTCGTGAAAGTGCGATCAGATCTTTGCAGGCGGCAGGGCTTCAGGTGAATTTGATAAAAGACGCTACACCTATTCCGCATAATGGGTGCAGACCTCCGAAGAGGCGTAGAGTCTAAATTCTCAAAGGAGTTTGGATTTTGGAAAAGACAAAGTTTGAGGTTTATATCGAAGAAAAAACCCAAAATTACGGAAAGATATTCCTTGAGCCTCTTGAAAGAGGTTACGGGGATACTCTCGGTAATGCTTTGAGGCGGCTGCTTCTCTCGTCAATTAGGGGAGCTGCCGTTACTGCTGTTAGAATTGACGGTGTACTTCATGAGTTCAGCACCATTAAAGGGATTCGTGAAGATGTAATCGAAATTTTAATGAATCTCAAGCAGATTCCAATTAAGGCAAAACATGATAAAGCTGACGAAGGATTTAAGATTATCACGCTTGACTCTGATTTTCTGCCGAAAAATTTTTTCACCCGTAAAGAGAATCCCGGCGTAATCACTGCTGCGGATTTGCCAAAAGATAACGATTTTGAATTTTGCGGAGACAATGTTTTATGCACTCTTGAACCTGATGCCCATCTTTTAATGGAAATTTACGTAGAACAGGGTGTCGGTTATCTTTCATCGGAACGTGAAAGACCTGCAGAGCCTTCATTGCCGATTGATGCACTTTTGACTGATGCAATTTTCTCGCCAGTTAAACGTGTAAATTATCAGATTGAGCCTGCAAGAGTCGGAAAAAGCATCGATTATGAAAGATTGGTTCTTGAAGTCTGGACGAACGGAGCAATAACTCCCGAAGAAGCTGTTAAACAGGCATCGGAAATCGCAGAAAAATGTTTTAATAAAGTCTCTGAAACTGTATTAACTGCGAAGGAAAAGGAACGTGAAAAAATAGAAATTCCGTCAGTTCCAAAGGGCAGACCGGGTAAAGATTCTGAACTTCCCAAGACTTTTGATGAAGAGCCTGCACCTCCTGCACCTTCGACACGTCCAATTTCGGAAATCGGACTTACCGTAAGAGCTGCAAATTGTCTGTTAAGGGGCGGAATTGCAACACTTCAAGACCTTCTCGACAGATCGCACGAAGACCTTTTGAAATTGCGCAATCTCGGCAAAAAATCTCTCAAAGAAATTGAGGAAAAAGTCGAAGATCTCGGCTATGTTTTAGCTCCTTCACCGGAAATTGAAGAAACTGAAGCTCAACCTGAAGATGTTAAACAGGAAGTCAAAGAAGCTACAGAATTTTCATCTAAGAAAGACCCCAAAGAACTTCTTGCGGATATTTTTATTGATTCCGATAATGCTGTTCAAGAGGCAGAGGACTTAATCAAAGCTAAAAATAAGGAAGAAGAAGAAAAGCCAGCCAAAGAGCCGACTAAGAAAACTGCAAAGTCAACTCGTGTTAAAAAATCAGATAAATCTGACGTAAAAGCTGAAGAAGTTAAAGAAGAAAAAGAAAAAGTTGAAGTTAAGGAAGAATCTAAAGATACCGAAACTGAAGCTAAATCTGCAAAGAAAAAAACTTCACGCTCTAAAAAGTCAGAGAAAACTGAACCTAAAGTCGAAGAGGTCAAAGAAGAAGTTAAAGAGGAAATTAAAGAACCTGAAACTGAAGCTAAAACCGAAAAGAAAAAATCTTCACGTTCTAAGAAATCAGAAAAATCTGAAGTAAAAGCCGAAGAAGTTAAAGAAGTTAAAGAGGTCAAAGAAACTAAAAAGGAAAAGGCCGCTAAAACTGCTAAGGGAAAAGCTAAAAAGGAAGTTGAAGAAGTCAAAGAAGAAGTTAAAAAACCTGAGCCGGAACCCGAAGCAAAAGTTGAAAAAGTTGAAGCTGAAACTGAAGCCAAACCTGAAAAGAAAAAATCTTCACGTGCTAAAAAAACAGAAAAATCTGACGTAAAAGCTGAAGAAGTTAAAGAAGTTAAAAAAGTCAAAGAGGCTAAAGTTAAAAAGGAAAAAGCTGCAGTTAAGGAAGAAAAATCCGAAAAAGCCGACAAAACAGAAAAAACTGAAAAACCTGCTAAGACAAAAGCAACTAAAACCAAAAAAGCTGCTGAATCTGATTCTGACAAGAAAAAATCTGCGTCAAAATCTAAAACTGCAAAAACTAAAAAAGAAAAAGACAGAAAGGAAGGTGCTTAAAAGTTGAGACATAAAGTTGATCATAGAACTCTCGGCCGCTACGGAAGCCATAGAAAATTAATGCTCGGTAACATGGCCGCAAGTTTATTTCTCAATGGCAGCATCACAACAACCGTAACACGTGCTAAGGAATTGCGAAGAGTCGCCGAAAAATTAATTACACGTGCTAAAGGCGGTAGCGTTCATGATATTCGTGTAGTATTCTCAAAAATGCCTCACAAACAGGCAGCAACAAAATTATTCCAGGAGATTGCACCGAAATATAAAAGTTTCGATAAGGGCGGTTACACAAGAATCGTTAAACTCGGCTCAAGAAAAGGCGATGGGTCTCCTATGGCTGTGATTGAACTTGTTGAACGAACAGCAGAAGAAAAATAACATCAACATAAAACCGTTTATTGAGGTTCGATCGGTATCGTTCTCATATAAAGGAAAAGATGAAAATGCGGGACGGACTTTGCAGAACGTCTCGTTTTTTGTTAATAAGGGCGAAAGAATTGCTATTCTCGGACATAACGGTTCGGGGAAATCTACGCTTGTCAAAATTCTCGGCGGAATATTTTTTCCTGATGAGGGCGAATATTTTATTGACGGTGTCGAAATTAACGATATTGATTTTCATTCTCTCCGTAAAAAAATAGGAATGGTTTTTCAAGACCCCGAAAATCAAATTGTCGCAGCAATGGTTGAAGATGATGTTGCATTTGCTCCCGAAAATCAAGGTCTGCCGTCTGATGAGATTCAAAATCGTGTTGACATTGCACTGACTGAAACAAATATGCTTCATAAACGTGATGCTTCTGTCTCTGCACTTTCGGGCGGTGAAAAACAGAGAATCGCTCTTGCAGGTGCTTTGGCTGCTGACGTTCAATGTTTGATTCTTGACGAACCTACCGCAATGTTAGACCCTAAGGGAAGATTGACAGTTGAAAAAGTTTTGCGTCGCCTTCATCATGACGGAATGACTATGATTCAAGTTACACATCAGATTAACGCAGAAAATTTTGATGATATTCAACGTGTCATAGTACTTTCAAAAGGCGAAATCAAATGGACAGGTACGACTCATGAATTTTGGGATATGTCGGAGAGTTTGGGATTTAATTTGCCCGATGAGTTTAAGATACGAAGATATTGCCGGGATCATGATATTCACTTTCCATTCTGTCCAAGTTTTACGTCAGTTTCACCTCTCTGTCAACAAGTTGACATCTCCCCTCAAGAGGGGAGACTCGTAACATGCAGCAACACTAACAGCCTCTCCACTTGTGGGGAGGGGGACCGTGAAACGGTGGAGGGGTCGCCGAATATAAAATTCAAAATCGAAAATTTATCGTTCAAATACGAAGAAAATCATTATGCACTAAAAAATATAAATGCGGAATTTTTCAGCAATCAATGGCTTTCAATAATCGGCAGGACAGGCAGCGGAAAATCTACACTCGTTCAACACTTAAACGCTTTATTCAAGATTCAGGAAGGAAAAATATTTTTTGACGGCGAAAATTTACCTCAAAAGGGCGAGGAACTTCAAACTTTAAGGCAAAGAGTCGGTTTAGTCTTTCAACACCCCGAAGATCAATTATTCTCATCGACTGTAAAAGAAGAATTGGCGTTTGCCCCTAAAAATGCAGGTTTCAAAAATTCAGAACTTGATGAAGCTGTTTTATACGGTCTTGAATGTGCCGGCCTCGATAAAGATTTTCTTAACAGATCTCCGATTGCTTTATCAGGCGGTGAAAGAAGGCTTGTTGCGATTGCTTCCGTGATGTCTGCAAAACCCGAATGCGTTATCCTCGATGAACCTTTGGCGGGGCTTGATGCGTCATATCAAAAGAAAATTTTAACGATGCTTGAAACTTTAAGGGACAAAGGAAAAACTATAATCACAATAACTCACGATCTTGACATGGCACTAAATTACAGCGACAGAATTTTAATTTTGAGGAACAGTGAACAGATTGAACTTGGAAAACCCGGTGAAATTCTTGAGGAATTAATGGAAGTTTTAGAACCCGAATCATGGCCGGACGTTTTGAGGATTTCAAATGAGATTCGCAAAACAAATCAGGATTTCCCATTACTATATAATTATCAGGATTTTATATCATGTATTTCACAAATATAAATCTCGGTCAATATATCCCGACTAATTCATGGATTCATAAATTAGACCCGCGAGCTAAATTATTTTCTCTTTTGATTGTGATTTCGTGTATTTTCCCGGCAGAAAATTTTATACAGATTTTTTTATGGCTGGGAGTTTTAGCGGTTGTTGTAAAAATTTCAAAAATCTCATGGAAAATTTTATTAAAATCTTCAAAGCCCGTGTTTTTCCTGATAGCTTTTACATTTGTTTTTAACATTATCGCAGGATATTTTGAAGATAATTTTTCACTCGCAATTTACAGAGCATTTTTTACATCGGCGAGATTATTCGTGTTAATGCTTTTTGCCGTAATTCTGCCATTAACAACAGCACCTCTTGAACTTGCTGACGGGTTAGACTCTTTGTTAAGGCCGTTATCAAAAATCGGATTTCCTTCACATGAATGTTCAATGATGATCGGAATGGCGTTAAGATTTATACCGTTGTTAATGCAGGAGACTGACAAAATTATAAGAGCTCAATTATCACGGGGTGCAAGACTGGATCAGGGAAATTTGTTTCAAAGGACAAAAGCATTTTTGCCAGTTTTAATTCCATTGTTTGTAATAATTTTCAGACGTGCCGAAGAAATTGCAATAGCTATGGAAGCACGAGGCTATGACGGCGGAGAAGGCAGAACGAGACGAAAACCCTTAGTATGGAATTTTAACGACACTTTAATAATTTTGATTGCAGGTTTAACGACGGGGATATTGTTTGTGTAATAAGCCCCCGTCAATTTAATTTTACTTACACTAAATCAAATCCCTGTTTCAAATCTTCGATAATGTCATCGATATGTTCCGTTCCGATTGAAAGCCTTATCGTTGTCGGACGAATCCCGCACGATAATAATTCCTGTTCGGATAACTGCGAATGTGTCGTTGAAGCCGGGTGAATTACAAGCGATTTAACATCGGCAACGTTTGCAAGCAATGAAAATAATTTCAAGTTCTCCGTAAATTTTTTCGCCGTGTCAGCATTGCCTTTAATGTCAAATGTGAAAATCGATGCGGCACCTTTCGGGAAATATTTGTCGTAAAGTTCTTTAGCTCTTCCTGTTTCAAGTGAAGGGTGATTGACTTTTGCGACTTTCGGGTGATTTTTCAAAAATTCAACAACTTTTAATGCGTTTTCAACATGTCTTTCAACTCTTAATGATAAAGTTTCAAGTCCCTGCAAAAGAATAAATGAATTAAACGGTGATAAGCACGCCCCTAAATCTCTCATTAAAGTTGTCCGGAGTTTCACAATGTAAGCAAGATTTCCGACAGCCTCACTGAAAACAATTCCGTGATACGATGGATTAGGTTTTGAAAGTCCGGGAAATTTATCGTTTTGAGCCCAATCGAATTTTCCGCCGTCAACAATAACTCCTCCCATAACTGTTCCATGACCGCCGATAAATTTTGTTGCTGAATGAACGACAATATCTGCTCCGTGTTCAATCGGTCTCATCAGGTAAGGCGTTGCGAAGGTGTTATCAATCACTAAAGGGATTCCGTGTTTGTGAGCGATGGCGGAAATTTTTTCAATGTCAATAACGTCTGAATTAGGGTTGCCCAAAGTTTCAGCGTACAATAATTTTGTGTTCGGCTTGATTGCTTTTTCAAAATTCTCCGGCTCTGAAGGATCTACGAAATCCGTTGTAATTCCCTGTTCCGGTAAAGTGTGTGCGAATAAATTAAAAGTTCCTCCGTAAAGATTAGTTGAAGATACAACATGATCTCCGGCCTTTGCGATGTTTTGAACGGCGTAAACTATTGCAGCAGAACCCGAAGCACATGCCAAAGCACCTGCACCGTTTTCGAGTGCCGAAATTCTTTTCTCGAAAATATCATTTGTAGGATTCATTAATCTTGTGTAAATATTTCCGGGTTCAGTCAGTGCGAATCTTCCTGCGGCTGTTGCAGAATCTTTGAATACATATGAAGTTGTGGCGTAAATCGGGACGGCTCTTGAATCTGTAGTCGGATCTGCGTTTTCCTGTCCGACATGCAACTGTAAAGTTTCAAATTTATATTTTGCCATGAAAATTTTTCTCCTTACTTCTTATCAGAACTGAATAAAATTAATATTTTTGTAGCTGTAAATGTAGCTGTAAAAATTTTATTCTTATCTGAACAGCATCATAAAAATTATTATCAGAATGAGAATGAAATTCAAACCTGAAATTCCGATTATAATTTTCATTGTGAGCGAAATTTTAGCATATTTTTCGCCACGTTCAACGTTAACTTTCTCTAAAATTTCATCGCTGATTTTTTCAAGTTCGTTATTAAAATTCTCGTGAATCTCATGAATCAAAGCAAGATTATTTTGCTCGTGAAGCGTCGAAATCTCCTTTGAAAATTCTTCGAGTTCATGACTTTGTGTTTTTTCGTGAGCCTTAACAAGCCCTTCAAGTCCAGGCAGCGAATTATTGATGAGTTTATCAAGCCTCGAATTATTTTCGTTTAATATCTGAGAATCGTTTAACGTTTCAAAATTTTGTGTCGAAGTTTGAGATTCTTTTTTCTCATGATCCCTTGCATAAGTCTGGCTGAATGTCGCAATCCCCGAAATCAATTCGTTGATTAATTCCGAAATTCTCGCAAGTTCCTGCAAAATATTTATCGAGTTTTCGTCAGGTTTATTGCTATTATTATTTTGAGTGTCGAATGAGATTTTATCGAGAAGTTTTTTCAATCCCGAAATTTCTTCAACAACTGTCCTGACTGATTGAATAATCATGCTTCGGCCTGCTCTGCTTTCGTCAATTCCTGAGCGTACGGCTTTCTCAATTTGATTCCGCAAATCCTGAGTTATCATGTTCGTACGGTCTAAGGCATTCACGACATCATCAACATGAACGACTGACTTTAACGAGTTCGACAGGCTCGGCAGCATACTTGCGGAAAGTTCTGAAACTATTTGAGCGGTAATCGGATCTAATTCTTCAGGCATGGCAAAAATTTTTTTCTCCTAATTATATTAAAATTATAAATATAGTATTATAAGTAAAAATTATAAAAATTAAAATCTGAATGGAGGTGAAAAATCATTGTTATTAAACGAGCAGCATGTTTTCAAAAGAGGTTCGGCAGCGTTCGAGGAATTTGAAAAATTATGTCGCAATGCTAATAATTTGTACAATGCAACTATGTATTACGTGCGACAAAACTTTTTTGAAGGAGAAATATTAAGTTATGAGGATATAAACAAACAGTTCATAATGGAAAAACAAATTGATTATTACAGTATGCCGACAAAAATTTCTCAGCAAATTCAAAGGAATGTAAGTTCTGCATGGAAAAGTTATTTTAATGCAATAAAAGATTATGAAAAAAATCCTTCAAAATATTACGGAAAACCCAAGATCCCAGGTTACAGAGAAAAGGGAGGCTTTTACGTTGTGCCGTTTACAAAACAATCAATATCTTTTAATAACAAAAATGTTCCTTCTGGGTTCTTGAAATTATCTGGTACATCAATATTAATCAAAATACACGTTAAAAATGTACAGGCTGCAAGATTAATCCCATTAGACAGGAATCACATAAAAGTAGAGATTCTTTACAAAAAAGATTGTGAAAAATTGAAAAAAGGTGAAAAAACAGCGTCTATAGATTTAGGAGTAAATAATCTTGTAACGGTTATTTATCCAAATTCAAAACCTGAAATAATAAATGGACGACCTGTTAAATCAATAAATCAATTTTATAACAAAAAGTTATCAGCACTTTTTTCTCGGAAGTTCAAATCGAAACGTAAAGAGATAAATTTGATAAATAAACGTTTTAACAAAGTTAATGATTATCTTCATAAAGCGTCCCGTCATATAGTGAATCAATTAGTTTTCAACGATGTATCTAAATTAGTAATAGGTTACAATGCGGGGTGGAAACAAGACACAAAAATCAGTAAGTCAGGGAATCAAAATTTTCAATCAATCCCATTTTATAAATTCATAAATATGTTGAAATATAAGTGCGAATTGTTAGGAATTACAGTAATCATTAACGAGGAAAGTTACACATCAAAATGTAGTTTTTTTGATAACGAAAAAATATGTAAACATGAGCATTATAAGGGCAGACGTATAAAACGCGGGCTGTTCAAGACTTCAAAGGGAAAATTGATAAATGCTGATGTAAACGGAGCATTAAATATATTAAAAAAATATTTGGAAAAAGTAGTCAGGAATAGAGAGCAAATATTGAACTCTTTGGACTTGATAGAGGTGTGTAGTACGCCAACAGTTTTCACTGTAAAATTCGGAGCATAAAATATATATGTTTTGAATAACTATAACAGGAGATGTAAAATTTTTTGCTTGAAATTAAAATCGGAACTCGCGGAAGCCCTTTAGCACTCGCTCAAACGGAAATTATAAAGCGTGAAATTTTATCTTCATGGCCGGATTTAACCATAAAAGTTATCCCGATTAAGACATCTGGAGATAAAAACATGTCGCCGTTCCTTAAAAATAATAACAATAAAGGCATGTTTACGTTTGAAATTGAGAATGCTTTATTGAATCACGAAATTGATTTTGCCGTTCACAGTCTCAAAGATCTTCCCGTAAAAATAAATCCCGACTTGCCCGTAATAGCTTATTCGAGAAGGGGAAATCCTTTTGACGCATTAATAGGCATTGAGGGCGTAATCGGTTCTTCATCGTTGAGGCGAAGATTACAGCTTGAAAAATTATTTCCTGATTCAAAAATTATTCCAGTCAGAGGCAATATTAATACAAGAATTAATAAACTTGATTCGGGCGAATTTTCAATAACCGGGCTTGTCCTTGCATGTGCAGGGCTTGAAAGGCTTGGACTTGAAAACAGAATCACAAAAATTTTTAACGAAGACGAAATTATGCCTGCTCCTGGTCAGGGAATTTTAGCGTGTCAGGGACGAAAAAACGAAAATTATTTTTATCTCGATACCTTACACAATAAAATTTCAGGATTTTGTGCAATGGCCGAAAGAAGTTTCTCGTGTGCTTTGAATGCCGGCTGCAACGTCCCCGTAGGAGCTTATGCAAAAATTGTTGATGACAGATTAATATTGAAGGGGTTATACATTGACGAAGATAATAAAAAATTTTATCGCGGTGAAATTTCGGGGAATTTTAATCAGGCTGAAGAACTCGGAAAAATTTTAGCAAAGGAGATTTTTATATCATGATATGGCTTGTAGGTGCAGGGGCTGGAGATTACGGAATGTTTACGTTAAGGGGCTTGGAAGTTTTGAAACGTGCTGACGTTGTAATTTATGACAGATTAGTCGGCGAAAGTATTTTGTCATTGATTCCTGATAATGCCGTGAGAATTGACGCAGGGAAAATTTCAGGACATCACAAAATTTCTCAAAACGACATTCAAAACTTAATCATAAATTACGCTCAAAACGGAAAAAATGTTGTCAGGCTTAAAGGCGGAGATCCTTTTTTGTTTGGACGGGGCGGCGAAGAGGCTCAAGCGATTATTCAGGCGGGTTTGGATTTTGAAGTCGTACCCGGCGTAAGTTCGGCGTTGGCAGTCCCTGAATTTTCGGGTATTCCAGTAACACATCGGGATTTTTGTTCGGGCGTGAATATCTTTACCGGCCATGACAAAAATAATCTGCTTCCTGATTTCGACAACACAACTTCAATATTTTTAATGAGTGTCGGAAATTCAAAAATTTTGCAGGAAAAATTAACTTCAAAATATCCCCCCGAAACTCCCTGTGCAATAATCGAAAACGGAACTACATCAAGGGAGCGGAAATTTTCAACGGAATTAAAATCCCTTAACGAAACAATAATAAAAAATAACGTTAAATCACCTGCAATTATAGTTGTAGGAAAAGTTGCGGAATTAAATTTGTCCGGGCGGAAAAATTTAAGGCTTTACGGGAAACGAATTTTAATCACAAGACCTCAGGGACGGGGCGAAACTTTAGCCGAAAAATTACGAAATGAAGGGGCTGAAGTGATTTTAATGCCGACTATAAAAACCGAAATTATAAAAAATTCTCTCAACGATAAAAATTTATCGGGTTATGACTGGATAGGATTTACAAGCGTTACGGGGGTTGAAAGTTTGTTTGAAATTCTGCGGGAAAATGACAGGGATATTCGTGAAATTGGAAATTCAAAAATTGCTGCGGTCGGTGAAGCTACTAAAAATGCGTTAAAGTCTCACGGATTAAAAGTTGACTTTGTGCCGAAAATTTATGACGTTGAAAATCTTGCTGAAGGTTTAAGCGGACGAGGTAAAATTTTGCTTTTTAGGGCGTTGAACGGAACTAAGACAAAATATAATTTCGACGAGATTTATATTTACGAGACAAAATACGTAAAATTAAAACATATTCCTGATTTTTCAGACATAATAATTTTTACGAGTTCTTCAACTGTCAGAGGCTTTGTTGAGAACACAAAAGATTTTCGCAATACAAAAGTTGTGTGTATCGGCAGACAGACAGCAGAAGAAGCACGGAACGCAGGATTTGTTGATATTAAAATTTCGGAGAAGGCGACGGAAGATTCAATTTTTAACGCTATATTGGAAATCTGCCCTCGAAAACTTCAACAGCAGCCCCCGTCATAAAACATCTGTTGTCAGCCTCAACTTTGATTTTCAAATCTCCGCCCCTCAAATGAACTAAAACATTTTTCCCGCGATTCAATTTTCCCGAAATCACTCCCGCAAACACTGAAGCCGTTGCACCTGTCCCGCAAGCTAAAGTTTCGCCGCTTCCACGCTCAAAAACCCTCATTTTAATCTCATCACGTGAAAGAACTTCGATAAATTCAGAATTAACACGATTAACGAATCTTGAATGTGTTTCAAAATATTTTCCTTCGGCTGCAAATTCAGAATCCGTCCACGATAAAATATTTTCAATTTCGGGATTGTCGTCAACAAAATAAACTGCGTGATCCGTTCCCGTATATGCTCCTATGAATTTAAGATTTTTGTTATGAACTGTGATTTTTTCGGGTAATTCGCTCGTCAGTTCCGCAATTCCCATATCGACCGTTGCTGAAATGACTTTGTGATTTTCAATGTCAAGCGAGATTTCTTTAATTCCTGCCGGAGTTTCGATTTTTGTTTTCGTTCTGTCGGAGGGAATTATTCCGTGATCGTAAATAAATTTCGCCGTGCATCTGATTCCGTTTCCGCACATTGTACCCTTTGAGCCGTCAGCGTTGTATAACTGCATAAAAGCATCTGCATTTTCACCCGGCAGAATCAAAATCAATCCGTCAGAACCGACTCCGAAGTGTCTGTCAGAAATTTTTATCGCTAATTTTTCGGGATTGTCGGGAATTTCGGAATTTATGCAGTCAACATAAATATAATCATTTCCGCAGCCGTGCATTTTTGTGAATTTCATATTTTAATTTCTCCTTAAATCTAAAATTTCGAGATCATCAGGCACAAAGATTTTACCCGAAAAATATTTTTTTGCTTCGTCAGTGTAAAGTCTTTTACGGTTTTCGAGCGTAAAATCTTCGGTGTGATAGAGCAATAAATTTTTAGCGTTCAATCTTTCGGCAAGTTCGGCAGCATCTTTGACGGTTGAATGATGTTTTTCGTAAGGTCTGAAAAAATCCGCCTGAGAATGTAAACAAAAAGCCTCGTGTAAAAGCCATTCGCAATTTTCGCCGTAAACTTCGCAATCTTTGT
>JAFSKE010000119.1 GCA_017449135.1 Synergistaceae bacterium | reverse complement strand
GTGCTGTGCTGTGACCATTGTGTACGAATTTTATTTTTTGTCAAGCGCATTTTATGAAAAAATTAACTCCTCTTTCTATTAAAAATTAACAATAAAAAATTATTGTCGGTAAATTTTATTTCAATATTTTTATTTTTTCAAGAGTTCTGTAGTGAATCATTTTTTATTAACCCGCAAAATTATAAATTCTCCTTTTTTTGTAAAATTATATTATAATTATTTTACATTTTCAGTTTGAAGTTTGAAATTCAAAAAGACAAGTTTTGCCACTACATTTGCCACTACAAAAATCTTAATTTTATTTTGAAGTCATAAGGGTTTAGAAAGAAAAATTTTTTTGTAAGGTGTGAATTTTTAAGGAGGAATTTTTTATGAAAGAAATTATTGAAGGTAATACGGCTAAAATTTACGAAAGCACGGAGAAAAAATATATAAAACTCACTTATGAAGATATTAAAAAAGAATCTGACGAACTTATAAAACAAAATATGGAGGCTTATAAGGTGCTCGCAAATGCCTGAATTTTATTTTGACGAAGAAGCTGTTATTGCACTTCATGATGATCTCGTTAATGAAACCGGCGGAAGTGTCGGAGTTAGAAACATGGGATTGTTAATTTCTGCTTTGAATGCTCCGTTTCAAACTTTCGGGGAGTGTGAACTTTATCCCACGTTATATCAAAAAGCCGCACGTTTAGCATATGGTTTAGTTCAGAATCACGCTTTTATTGACGGAAATAAAAGAATCGCCGCTCACGTTATGTTGTTGTTTTTGAAGGTGAACGGAATAAAATTAATTTTCACTCAGGAAGAACTTGAAGATATATTTTTGAGACTTGCCGCCTCTGAAATAACTTTTGAAGATTTAACGGACTGGATTATTACTCATGAAAAAAAATTCCCCTTCTAAAAAGGGGAATCGTTGTTATTCTCTGACATTGAATTTGAATTTTCGTTCTTGGTCTCTTCAATCGGTTTTTCGTCGATTAATTCACCGTCAAAATCATAAATTGCTACAATTCCTGTCGAAAGTGTCAAATAAAATCTCGAATCATCAGCAGTAATTTCCGTACATTCAACGCCCTTTTTCAACGGAATAAATAACGGTGCTTTGTCGTGATTATCTGAATCATAAATCCACACGGCACGCTTTGAACCTTCCATTTCGGGATTTGAAGGCGAAACCATAAGCCACGTTTTATTAGTTCCTTCGATTGGTTTTGTCTGTGCGTGAATTTTTTGCTGGCCTCTCCTGACTGTTCCGTCATAATCAACCGTGTACCATTCAACAGGAAGTTTTGCGGCAAATGTCTCACTGACAAAAACAAAAATCAAAATTAAACTCAAAATTAATTTTTTCATGTCTATATTCTTTCCCTCGCTATTCGTCATCGTAATCTGCATCATGTGCATGACTGCGGCGAATTTTTTCGGTGTTTGTCTCTTTAACCTGCACATAAGTTGCTGCGTTGTTGATTACGTACCATAAACCGTCGTCAAATTTTTTTACCCAGATTATTCTCGGACTGTCAGCTCCCGAACTCTCCAATGGGACTCTCATAAATCCGCCAGGATCTTTTATTGGCTCTCCTGCGTACATTATTTCAAAATCATCTGGCGACATCGCATAATCATTTTCAGGTGCCGAACCTTCCGCAAAACTTCTGAAAGCGTAATTATAATCAGGGTCTTTCATTCGTTCTACAAAAGTTGCGTAATAAGTCGAACGTTCAATCGGAGAATCTGAATGAAGCGAATATCGAAGCATTTTCGCACCCTCTTTGCGAGTTTCTTTATTCATGTATGCAAAAACGCCCTCGAAATATAATTTAACTGCCCCTTCGATTGTTTTTCCTTCAGTCTGATAACGTGCCTTAAATTCTTTATACGTCTTCGGAAGTTCAGCACTCGAAACACCGCAGAATAACGAAATAAAAATTAATGCGACAAGAAATTTTTTCATGATTTTTAATCCTCCTTAATCTTTTACCCAATAAAGAACGTTAATTAATGTTGCAATCTGCTCTGAAGTTACGGATTCGCCTGTTTTTGTAGCCCATAACGCATGGCCGGGAGCTTCTTTTGAACCGCACTTCGGAATACCTTTTCCGGTTTTAACATTTACGATTTTCTCAGTCTGTTTTTCCAAATCTTTGATTATTAGATTTTCGTTATTGAGTGTATAACAGCTTCCGACTTTGCATGTCGAACACTCAAAAATATTGAGACAATACCATGTTGACAAAGTTATATGGTTGAGATTTTTTCCGCCTTTTATTATAACAATACTCTCTTGTACGTCAGAGGCTGCAATGTCGGACATCTTAACATCTTCAACTTTGATTCTTGAAAATATGTGTCCTCTTGAATTTTTGCATGGCATGATTTTTTTCCCGCGATTGGAAAGGGGAGCGAACTTGGCATCTTGAGCTTCGGGAGTTATAAAATCAATGTGCGTTAAATCGTCTCCGTCGAAACTGTAAAAAATCTCCCTACATGCTAAACATTGATAATGCACGAGAGGTATCGCAGCATTCGCAAAAGCACTTCCAGCACTCAAAGCCAACAAAGCAACGCACAAAATTAATTTTTTCACGTCAATCTGCCTCCTAATTCTTAACCCAATAAAGATTGTCAATAATTTTTGCAAGGTCATAAGATCTCACCGAACCCGTTTTTTTCGGATAAAAGATATGTCCGTATACTTTAGAGTTAGAACATTTTGAAATCGGTCTGCCTTTAACGTTGTAAATATAATTCGGCTGCTGCTCCCAATCTCTGATATTCAAATTTTCCTTGTTGAGCGAGAAAAAATGTTTTTTGCAGTAAAGACATTCCCATTCGGTCAAGTTAATTCCGCTTAAACTCCCGCCGTCTTTTATAACTCCGAATCTTTGAGCCCTTGACGAATTTGTCAAATCACGCAAGCTGCCGGACGTTGTGCCTTTTTTCTCGAATATGTGAGTCTTGAATCCGTTTTTGCATTCGGGAAAATTTCTGCCTTTGTCTAAAAACTGAAAAATTCTGTTGAGCTGTTGTTTATCCTTGAAATCTTTTCTGTCAAGTTCATCGCCCGGAAAGCTCTCAAAAATTTTATCGCAGACAAGACACTTATACTGATTAAAATTAAATTTGATCTCTGCCGAAGCAGCATTTGAAATAAAAATTACAAACAAAATTGAGATTACAAAAAACTTTTTCATGACAATCTCCTCCTTATGTAAATTTTGAAATTATTATATACTACATAAATCACATAATTTTATTCAGGAGGTTTTATAAGGTGAAAAAATCACTTTCTGTTATTTTAGTTTTTGTTATGCTTTTCGCCTCGTCTGCATTTGCTTACACTGCCGGGACTTATTCCGCAACAGCTAAAGGCAATAACGGCGATGTGAAAGTTCAAGTTACTTTTGATGACAAGGCAATTACGAAAATCGAAGTTGTCGAACATCAAGAGACACCGGGTTTGGGCGACGTTGCATTCGGGAAAATAATTCCTGACATTCTCGAAGCTCAAAACACAAAAGTTGACGGAATGACGGGAGCTACAATGTCATCAAACGCTCTCAAGGAAGCCGTTGAAAATTGTATCGCTCAGGCATCGGGCAAAACTTCAAACGAAGTAAAAACTTTCAAGCCCGGCAAATATTCAGCAACATTCACGGGACATAACGGAGCCTTGAAGGTAACAATGGAATTTTCGGAGGATAAAATTTTATCAATCAACACCGAAAACGTTGAATCAGTCGGAATTGGAACGGCAGCGATTGACCTTTTGACGAAGGAAATTCTCGAAAATCAATCTTTAGCCTGTGATGCAGTCAGCGGTGCAACAGTTACGAGCGGTGCATTCCTTGCGGCGGTTCGTGATTGCGTCAAACAAACGGGGATTTCGCTTTCAGTTCTTGAGGCACGAAAAATTGATTATCCGAAAAAAGCCGACAAACCCGTTGAAATGGAAGCAGACGTTATTATAATCGGTGCAGGCGGTGCAGGATTCGCAGCAGCTACGGAAGCTCTTGAAAACGGTGCATCTGTCATAATTCTTGAGAAGAACGAAATCATCGGCGGAAACACTGCAAGGGCAGGCGGAACTCTTAATGCTCCAGACCCTGAACGTCAAAAGAAAATCGGAGTTGAGGACAGCGTTGAAAGATTCATGCAGAACACTCTCGAAGCCGGAGACTTCAAAGCAGATCCATCACTCGTAAAAGTTTTAGCAAGCCACGCACTTGAAGCCCGACAATGGTTAAGCAAGCACGGCACAATATGGAGCGAATTTGTTTATCAGACAATCGGAGGTTTATGGCCTCGAAGCATGGACGAAAAAGACAAAAACGCTTACAAAGGATTTATTGAACCGCTCGCAAAAACCGTTAAAGAACTTGGCGGAAAAGTTGTGTTGAATTGCAAAGCCGAAAAATTAACGAAAAATGATTCCGGCAGAGTTACAGGCGTAGTTGCATTCGACACAAAAAATAATCAGGAATACAAATTCACTGCTAAGAAAGCTGTAATCATGGCGACAGGCGGATATTCAGCAAGCGGAGAACTTTTGACGAAATACAATAATCTTAAAGGACTTCCGACTTCAAACGCTCCGACATCAACAGGAGACGGATTAAAAATGGGAGTTGACGCAGGAGCAGAATTAACAGGAATGGAATTTGTACAGATTCACCCGCACGGAAATCCTGTTACAGGAGGATTACAGAGTCATTTCGCAGGCGTCATCAAAAATTCAATCTATGTCAATCGTGAAGGGAAACGTTTTGTTGAAGAGAGCGGTAGACGTGATGTAATTTCTAACGCAACAATCGCACAGCCAGGTCAAATTATGTTCTCGATTTTTGACAGTGAAGGCGGATTTTACGCAGGCGTGAAAAAACTTTCTGATCTTGAGAATTTGAAAGCTAAAAAATATATTTATGAGGCTGACACTCTCGAAGATTTAGCGAAACAGGCAGGAATTAACCCCGAAGGCTTAAAGGAAACCGTAAAACATTACAATGAACTTGTCGAAAAAGGTAAAGACACTGATTTTGAGAAAGACGAATTGGAATTGAAAATCGGAAAAGCACCTTTCTATTGTGTACCGTTATCACCGACAATTCACCACACAATGGGCGGATTGAAAATTAATACCGAAGCTCAAGTTATTGGAACTGACGGAAAAGTAATTCCCGGACTTTATGCCTGCGGAGAAGTTACTGGAGGCATTCACGGTTCAAACAGAGTCGGCGGAAATGCTTTAACAGACGGCGTAGTATTCGGAAGAATTGCAGGTAAAAACGCTGCTAACGAAAAGTAAAATAAATTTACGGGGGCGTTACGATAATTCAAATGCTCCCATATATAATTTGTAATATCTTCCCTTTTGTGAAATTAATTCCTCATGTGTTCCACGTTCGATAATTTTGCCGTGTTCCATAACAAGAATTAAATCTGAATTTCTGACTGTCGATAGTCTGTGTGCGATTACAAAAACCGTTCTGCCTTTCATTAATGCGTCCATGCCTTTTTGAACGTGTGCTTCGGTTCGGGTGTCGATTGATGATGTCGCTTCGTCTAAAATCATTACGGCAGGATTTGCAACGGCTGCACGAGCGATTGAAATTAATTGACGTTCTCCCTGACT
>JAFSKE010000118.1 GCA_017449135.1 Synergistaceae bacterium | reverse complement strand
GTTTCGGCAGTTACGGGCTACAATTCCGGAGGCACAGCAATAACTTCGACAAACAGCGGCGGTGTGTACACATTTACAACAGCTCCTTCAAAAGTAACATACAGATACGACACCGGCGGAAAAATGAGATACACCGGAGAAGCAGTTTTAATGGAAGTTGAAATTACTGTATCAGTTTCCGAGACTCAACAGGAAAATTCAAACAACAATTCAAACAACAATAACACTAACGGAAACGAGCAGTCAAACAATACCGGCAACGAACAATCTAATACTACCGGCAACGAACAATCTAATACTACCGGCAACGAACAATCTAATACTACCGGCAACGAACAATCTAATACTACCGGAAATGAACAGTCAAACAATAACACTGATGACGGTAATAACGGCGAAGGTGAAACTGGTCAGACTAACGTTACGACAACGGTTGCAGAACTTTTATCAATGGATACAACGCAAAGAGAGGCTATAATAACGCTGAAACTTACGGGACAAATAACCGATTTGGCGACAACGATTCAGACAGTACCGAACCTCAATGATCTTGACCTGACGGAAGCTGTAATCGAAACAGTTGCTCTCGATGCAACTTCAGCTCCTGAGCTCGAAACCATTACTCTGACCGGTAATACTTTTGTTCAGACTATCGCAATAACAAACGGTGTTATCAAAAATCTGTTTGTTACGGGCTGCACCAATCTCAGAACTTTGTCATGTCCCGGAAACAGTTTAATGGCACTTGATCTCGAAGGTCTTACATCACTTCAGGAAGCAACCGTCGGAGGTCAGACAAGAACCTACGAACTGCTTTCTGAAGATATGAATTTCTCAACTATGGTTGAAAGTTCTGTTTTTTCGTCATCAAGCAGTTACGGATTTTATGCGGCGTTTTCCCCTGTGAAAATTGAAAATCTTAAAGGCTTCGATGCTTCGGGGAAGGAAATTTCAAAAACCTACAACAACGTTACGGGAGAAGTTAATTTCGAGAGCGTTCCTGCAAAAATCCAATACGATTACAACACCGGCTTTAATAATACGTTAATGGACGTAACACTTTCAGCAGGTTCCGTAACTCCTCCGACTTCTTCAGATCCTGGAACGAGCGGCGGCGGTTGTAATGTTGGATTTGGAGCGATGATTATGATTTTATTTGCGGCAGGAATGATGTTGAAAGTTTTACCTAAACACCGTTAAAACAATGTTACCCCTCCACCGCAAGCGGTTCCCCTCCCCGCTCACGGGGAGGCAGTGTGTTCCGAGAATACCTGCGTCCCCGTTCTACGGGGAAGAGGGCCATTTATGGCGAAGGGGTATCTTTCAAAAAGCAGAGGGACAACGTGGCGAATAGGTAACATTTTTTTTTATTTTTGTGTTATCATTATCAACGAGGTGATTTTTCAAAATGAAAAAAATAATTTTCGTATTAACTTTAATTTTTGTGTTAGTTTCAGTTCCCTCGTTTTCCCACGAATTAACAATCAAAGCAAAATCGAACGAGATGAAAGCAAATGAGCCTTTCCCCGTTACGGTTCAATCAGCACATAAATTTATTGTGCCTGAAGAAGTCGAAGTTTTGGAACGTGTAAAAGCAGGAATTATTGAGGACGGAAAATTTGTTGAATCAAAACTCACTGCGAACGATCCCGAACTCTGCATTGACTTCACTGTAACCCCGAAAGATTTATCACAGTCCGTAATTCTCGTTGCAATTAAAGACGGCGAGACTTATTGCGTTACGAATGAGGGAGAAAAAAACGGTTCGAGAAAAGAGCTTGAAGCACAGGGCTTAAAAGTTCTAAGAGCTACAAAGAATGACAAATACGCAAAAGCATTTTTCAACACTTCACACGAAGATAAAAATTTTGCGTCAGTTCTCGGCCACCCGTTAGAGATTATTCCCGTTACAAACCCTGCTGATGCAAAAGTCGGAGAATATTTTGACGTTAAAATTATTTTGAACGGTCAGCCTTATACCGGTCCTGTGTGGGCAACTTATGACGGATTTGTTACGGAATATGAAAACACTTACGCATATTACACCGAAGCTGAAAACGGAGAAGCTCACATAAAAATCACTGCTCCCGGCTTATGGGGAATCCGTGCTTATCAGGGAAATTTACCCGGCGTTGAAGGGGACTACGACACATTCACTTTGAGATCTTTCATTCTGTTTGAAGTTAAGTAAATGAAAATCAGAAATTTTATTATCGGGCTGGCAGTTGTCGGCCTGATATTTTTATTTAATGGCGAAATTTTTGCTCACGGAACAGGTTATCGACAAATTAATCTCAAAGCAATTCCATTAGAATTTTTTTATTCAACGGGTGAAAAAATGAGTTACAGGGAAGTAAAAGTTTTTTCGCCGAAAGATTCAAAATTTCCGATTCAAACCGGAAGAACTGACGAAGAAGGGAGATTTGCATTTATTCCTGATGTTTCGGGAGATTGGAAAGTCATTGTCAGAGACGAAGAAGGACATCAATGTGAAGCGAAAATTAATTTAACCTCTTTGTCATCTGACGATGACATCTCCCCTTACAGAGGCCACAACGTGGCGAGGGGGTCAATGGCAAAGGAAGCAATACTCGGAGTGAGTTTAATTTTCAATATTGCAGCATTCGTAAAATTATTCTGTAGGAGTAAAAATAAAAATGCACATTAGCGAAGGAGTTTTGACAAACGGAATTTTAATTGCGGGCTGGGCAGGAACTTTAACGGGAATTTCAATCGGCCTGAAAAAAACTAATCCCGACAAAATCGTTAAAACTGCTTTAGTCTCATCTGCTTTTTTCCTTGCTTCACTCGTCAATATTAAAATCGGCGTTTCATCGACACATTTATCTTTAATTGCTCCGACGGGTTTATTACTTGGATATTCAACTTTTCCGGCTGTGTTTACTGCGTTGCTGCTTCAAAGTCTGTTATTTCATTTCGGGGGAATTTTTGTTTTAGGTGCAAATACATTCACAATGGGATTTTCGGCGTTAATGACTTATATAATTTTCGGAAAATTAATTTTTAACAGCAATAACAGAAAAACCGTTGCAGTAATTTCGTTTTTTGCAGGAAGTTTAGCGGTGATTTTTGCGGCATTCCTTACGGGATTAATTTTGTATTTCAGCGACAAGAATTTTATCAACGCAGTCAAAATTTTGTTTTTAGCTCATGTTCCAGTAGCTTTAATCGAGGGGCTTGTAACGTCATTTTTGATTTTATGGCTTAAAAAAGTTTCTCCGGAGTTTTTGTTATGAAGATGATTTTGAAACTCAACATTTTTAATCTCGTTATGATTTTGACATTAGCTTTGACATGGCCGAATTTTAATGACGGTTTTATCAAGGGAATTGTAATCGCCGTGAAATTAAACATATTTTATATTTTTTTCGCAAAGTTTCATGATGAGATTTTCGACGCATTAATGAATTTGAGATTGCCCGATAAGTTTAGAATTTTGATGATTTTGACGTTCAGAGGGATTTTTATTTTGAAGGACAGAATCGACACCGCTTTAACATCTCTAAAACTTCGAGCCCCGAATTTGCACGGAATTATGAAATTCAAAACTTTTGCTTACGTAACAGGTTCAATAATTCTGCAAAGTTTAAGGCGTTCCGAAAATATTTCGAGAGCCGTAAAATGTCGCGGAGGTTTCAACGGTTTCAATCAGACACGACATTCAAAATTCCGAAAAAACGATTTAATTTTGTACACATATATTTTTGTTGTATTATTGCTTGGCTATGCTTGAGATTAAAAATTTATATTACAAATATCCTGACGGGCACGAAGCACTAAAGGGAATAAATCTGAAAATAAACGACGGTGAAAAAATTGCTTTAGTCGGTGCTAACGGTTCGGGGAAATCTACGCTTTTATTGCACATTTCGGGAGCTTTGGAAGTTCAGACGGGAAAAATTATTTATGACGGTTTAGAAGGCTCTGAAATTCTGCGTAAAAATGTCGGATTGATTTTTCAGGAGGCTGACGATCAGATATTAATGCCTACAGTGATTGAAGATGTTGCATTTAGTTTAATTGCGAACGGCGAAAAGATTTCAACGGCTCACGAAACGTCATCAAGAATTTTAGAAACACTTGGAATTTCGCATTTATCAACGAGACCCCCTCACAAACTTTCGGGCGGAGAAAAACGAATGGTAACTTTTGCAGGAGTCTTGGCTTCAAATCCGAAAATTTTAGCACTTGACGAACCCACAGCAAATTTAGATCCGAGAGCAAGACGAAGAGTTATAAATTTCCTTCGTGAAAGCGAAAAAACAATTTTGCTTGCGACTCATGATTTAGACATGGCGATTGATATTTGCGAAAAAGCAATAATTTTATCGGACGGAAAAATAAATTCCGAAGGTACTCTCCCCGAACTTTTCACGAATAAAAATATTTTAGAACAGAACGGTTTAGAATTGCCATTAAAATTTCAAGTTTGACAGAAAAAAATCATAGTGCTATATTTTCACGAAATTTTCATAAAATTTTGAAAGAAGGCATTATGTTTTATGAACGGATTAACACTCGTAGGCATAGCGATAGTTGTTTTGATACTTGCTTATTTGCTTTACGGCCGCTGGCTTGTAAAAACTTGGGGAATCGATCCTAACGCAAAAACTCCAGCATATCGTTTTGAAGACGGACAGGATTATGTACCGGCTTCGAGATTTACGGTTTTCTCACATCAATTTAACTCAATCACAGGTGCAGGCCCTGTAACAGGACCGATAATTGCTGCGATGTTCGGCTGGCTTCCTGCGTTTTTATGGCTTTTAGTAGGCGGTGTATTTTTCGGTGCAGTTCAGGATTTCACGGCTTTGTATGCAAGCGTTAAAAATGACGGGAAATCTATGGGCTTAATTATCGAACGTTACATCGGAAAGACGGGACGAAAATTATTTTTGTTATTCTGCTGGCTGTTTACGCTTTTGGTTATAGCGGCGTTTGCTGATATTTTGGCGGGAACTTTCAACGGTTTCAACAAAGACGGTTCGCAAAATATTCCCGGAGCTGCAGCAGCTTCGATTTCGATGATTTATATTTTTGCTGCAATGGTGTTTGGAATTTTCATGCGTCGTAACAAATCCGGAGAGATGACAAAATTTTTAATCGGTGCAATCATTGTCGCTTTAATTTTATGGACAGGGATTCAGTATCCGTTGTATTTTGATGCTAAGACATGGCGTTATGTTGTCTTTGCTTATTGTTTCATAGCTTCGGTTTTGCCCATGTGGTTGTTGAAGCAGCCCCGTGATTATTTGAGCGTTTTTTTACTTTTAGGAATGATTTTAGGAGGAGCAATCGGAATCATCGTCGCAAATCCTCAAATTCAAATGCCTGCATTCGTAGGCTGGACAGCGAAAAATCAACCGTTATTCCCGATATTATTTATAACTATTGCCTGCGGAGCTGTTTCGGGATTTCATAGTCTCGTCTCGTCAGGAACATCATCAAAATCAATCTCAAATGAAAAAGATATGTTGACTGTCGGTTACGGTGCAATGTTAGTTGAAACTTTGCTGGGAGTTGTTGCGTTAGTAATTGCATGTTCAGCATCGAAAGACGGAGGACTCCCGACAGGTACGCCGTTCCAGATATTTGGAAATGCCGTAGGAGGATTCTTTACGATGTTCGGACTTCCTGAATATGTTTCGACTTGCATAATCATGATGTGCGTGAGTGCTTTAGCAATGACGACTATTGACGCAGTAACCAGAATCGGGAGAATGTCATTACAGGAATTTTTTGCTGCTTCTGAAGGTGAAGAAAATAGTTTCGCCGTAAAATTAATCACGAATAATTATGTCGCAACGACCATAACACTTGCATTAGCTTATGCTTTGTGCTTGGCAGGTTATGCGAGCATTTGGCCGTTATTCGGAGCAGCGAATCAATTATTGTCTGCGTTAGTTTTGACGGCACTGGCAGTATTTTTGAGAGTTACAAATCGAAAAGGTTTCATGCTTTACGTTCCTATGACGTTTATGTTTGTTGTAACGATGTCAGCATTAATTATCAGCGTTTACAACATTATAATGAAACTCACCGCAGGAAATTTTGTTTTCATGGTTGACGGATTGCAGTTAATAATCGCCGTTGCATTGATGACTCTTGCATTGTTAGTTGTGTCTCACTGCTGGAAAGAGTTAATTCACCCTCACACAAATAAAAAAGAAGTTATGGCATAAGATAACTCCTCTGTCAGATACAGTCTGATGGAGGGGTTAAATTAAACAATCTCTCCACTTGAAAAAAAATTATATTTTTCGTAAAATATTCGTATTCATTTTTAGCCCGGTTGGCGGAATTGGTAGACGCACCAGATTCAGGTTCTGGCGGACATTTAGTTCATGGAGGTTCGAGTCCTCTATCGGGCACCATTCTGACAGTTAATTTGACATTACTGCTTTTTTTTGTTAATATGCACCATTGCACATGAATCAAGCAGGAGGTTGAGTACTGTTGCCTGAGTTTATTCCACTTAGCAAAAACCGGAAGCGTTACACTTTCGGACGCACACACGACGTTGTTGAAATGCCTGATATGATCCAAGTTCAAAGAGATTCGTATCACTGGTTTTATCAGGATAACACCGCTCCTGAAGATAGAGTCTCTCAAGGACTTCAGGAACTTTTGGAAGAAGTTTTTCCTATCGAAAGTTATGACGGAGGTTTTGCACTTGAATTTGTAAGTTATTCAATCGACAAACCCAAAATTACCGAAGAAGAAGCAAGGCAGAAGGATATGACGTGGGCACGTCCTATCAAGGCTACTATACGGCTCACTAATACTCGTACGCAGGTCAGAAAGGAAGCAAAAGAGATTTTTCTTGGGGATTTCCCGATCATGACCGACAGAGGAACTTTTATTATTAATGGCACAGAGCGTGTCGTTATAAATCAGCTTGCGAGATCCGCAGGAATTTATTTTACTCACGCAGGGGAAACATGTTCGGCCAAGTTAATACCTGACAGGGGTGCCTGGCTCGATTTTGCTATGCCCGAAACTGAAAAAGAAGTTATTACCGCTAATATTGATAACCGAAAGAAATTACCGATTACTTTATTATTAAAGGCTCTTGGTGCTAAAAACAATGAGCATATTCTGGAGCTGCTCGAAGTCTCTATCGTTTTCAAACCTTTTGACAATGACTTAAAGGGCTGTATGGCTGCTGAAGATGTCGAAAATGAGATCGGAGAGTTAATTATAGCTAAAGGCAAAATTATTGATGATGACACAATAGCAAAATTATATAATAATAATCCCGATGAAGATGCAGGAATTAACGTTTATGACATCGACACAGGATTAGCCAGAACTCTTGACAAAGATAATACTAAAAGTCCTGATGAAGCAATTCAGGAGATTTTCAGAAGATTAAGGCCGAATGAACTTGCAAGGATTGAGAATGCCAGAGATTATTTCAGAAGCCTCTTGCAAGACCCCAGACGTTACACACTTGGACGCGTAGGAAGATATAAATTAAATCGAAGACTTAACATGAATGTATCTGAAGACGAGAAATTAATCACTCTCGAAGATGTTATCGCAATCATGAAAGAAATGTTCGCAATGAAAAATGAGGACAAAATCAGCGATGACATTGACCATTTAGGAAACAGGCGTGTAAGGTCTATAGGCGAATTATTACAGAATCAGGTCAGAATAGGTCTTCTCAGAATGGAAAGAATAGTCCGTGAGAGAATGACGACAATTCCTAATCTTGACGAAGTAACAGGCCGTGAATTAATTAATGTCAGACCGATCGCAGCATGTTTAAGGGAATTTTTCGGTTCAGGTCAGCTTTCACAATTTATGGATCAGACGAATCCTTTAGCAGAAGTTACTCACAGACGCAGACTTTCAGCTCTTGGCCCCGGCGGACTTTCAAGGGAACGTGCAGGCTTTGAAGCGAGAGATGTTCACTATACTCACTACGGCAGAGTTTGTCCCATTGAAACACCTGAAGGGCC
Source organism: Synergistaceae bacterium (assembly GCA_017449135.1). Lineage (GTDB taxonomy): Bacteria > Synergistota > Synergistia > Synergistales > Aminobacteriaceae > JAFUXM01. The sequence goes on along the minus strand of JAFSKE010000118.1, from coordinate 8,868 downwards.
AAACATCGGTCTTGTATCGTCTTTAACAACTTATGCAAGTCTGAACTCACACGGATTTTTAGTTACTCCGAGACGAAAAGTTAAAAAGGGAAAACTCACTAATGAAATAGTTTTGTTATCGGCTGATGATGAAGATAGAAGTTATGTAGCTATGGCAAATACTAAGCTCGATGATGACGGAATCACTATATCGGGCGATTCATGTCCTACAAGGCACGGAGACGGAATCGTTACTGTTCCCGTTACTGATGTAGATTACATGGACGTTTCACCCCGTCAGATAGTTTCGCCTTCTACAGCTTTAATTCCATTCCTTGAGCATGATGACGCAAACAGGGCTTTAATGGGTTCAAACATGCAGAGACAGGCTGTTCCTTTATTACGTCCCGAAGCACCTCTCGTAGGTACGGGAATTGAGCATCGTATAGCAAGAGATTCAGGCTCATGTATAATAGCAAAGGATTCAGGAACTGTAACTTATGTCGATTCGGAATCAATCACGATTCAGAACAAAAAAGGCCGTGAAAAGATTTATGAATTAGTGAAATTCAGACGTTCAAATCAATCTACGTTAATTCACCAAAGACCTTTAGTTCATAAAGGCGATGTTGTAGAAAGAGGCGACATTATCGCTGACGGTCAGGCTATCGAAAACGGAGAGCTTGCACTCGGACATAATGTTTTAGTTGCATTTGTCCCATGGGAAGGCTACAACTTTGAAGATGCTATTTTGCTCAGCGAAAATCTTACAAAATACGATAAATTCACGTCAATTCACATTGAAGAATACGAAATTGAAGCACGAGAGACAAAGTTAGGCGCAGAGGAAATTACAAGAGATATTCCCAATGTCGGAGAAGATATGCTTAGAAATCTTGATGACAACGGAATAATTAGAATCGGTGCAGAAGTTAAAGCCGGTGATATTCTTGTAGGAAAAGTTACGCCCAAAGGTGAATCGGATCAAAGCCCCGAAGAAAAGCTGTTGAGAGCAATATTCGGCGAAAAAGCCCGCGAAGTCAGAGATAATTCCTTGAAACTTCCTAACGGTTCATGGGGAAAAGTCGTTCAGGTCAAGCAAATGGATCGCAGAACGAACGGAGAAGCTCTCGGAACAGGCGTTATGCGTTCAATAAAAGTCTATGTTGCACAACGCAGAAAAATCACTGTAGGAGATAAAATGGCAGGCCGACACGGTAATAAGGGTGTTGTAAGCCGTATTTTGCCTGTTGAGGATATGCCGTATCTTCCTGACGGTACACCTGTTGATATTGTCTTAAATCCTTTGGGAGTTCCCAGCCGTATGAATTTAGGGCAGGTTCTTGAAACTATAATGGGCTTTGTAGCATTAAACAACGGTTGGCATGTATCGACACCGGTTTTTGAGGGAGCTAACGAAAACGAGATTTTTGCTGAGATGAGGAAAATCGCCGATACAAAATACAAAGATCTCACCGAAGACGGAATGATCACAATCAGAGACGGCAGAACAGGAAGACCTATGGATAAAAAGGTTACTATAGGCTGTATGTATATGCTGAAATTAAATCACCTTGTTGACGATAAAATCCATGCACGTTCAACAGGCCCTTACAGCTTAATCACTCAACAGCCATTGGGAGGAAAAGCACAATTCGGCGGTCAGAGATTCGGAGAAATGGAAGTTTGGGCACTCGAAGGCTATGGAGCTGCAAACGTTCTGCAAGAGATTTTAACCGTAAAATCCGATGACATCAGAGGACGCGACAAGACATATGAAAGAATTGTAAAAGGACAGAGCCTTGTAAAACCCGGAGTCCCTGAAAGTTTCAGAGTTCTTGTTAAGGAATTGCAGGGGCTTGGACTTGATGTCGATGTTACATTCGATGACGGAACACACGGAGATATTCCTATGGAAGATGACGAAAAGCCGGTGTTCATGGGAAGAGCCGGAGGTGCTAAGAGTTCTGACGTATTCTCTAAGAAACGCAGAGCAAAAGCCAAACCTCAGGAAGAGAGTTTATCTGAGGAGAAAATGGCCGAAATCTCAGCTGATATTTTCAGTGATGACGGCAGCGATATAAATTTTGAGGAACCAAGTGCTGAAGAACTTGAGAATATAAGCGACGATATGATGATATTTGAAGATTCAAAAAGCAATGAAGAAGGGGAGATTTGAACTTGGCCAAGAGAAAAGAAATCACAGGGGTAAGAATAAAACTTGCAACGCCTGAAAGGATTCACGAAATATCAAAAGGCGAAGTGTTAAAACCCGAAACCATAAATTACAGGACTTTAAGACCCGAAACTGACGGATTATTCTGCGAAAAAATTTTCGGGCCTACACGCAGTTATGAATGCCGATGCGGGAAATACAAACGTTCAGGGCCTAAATTCAAAGGTGTAATCTGCGAACACTGCGGAGTTGAAGTTACTGATAACAGGGTACGACGTGAAAGAATGGGACATATCGATCTCGCCGTGCCTGTTGTCCATATTTGGTATCTCAGGGGTATTCCGAGCAGATTAAGTCTGTTGCTTGGAACAAGTGCCAAAGATTTAGAGAAGGTAATTTACTTTGCTCCTTCAAGAAAAACTGAAAAGGGCTATAAAGTAATTTCGTCATCAAGACCTGATATAATCGCAGTTGATTCAATAGTTTTTGAGAGTGAGATTAAAATCCATGCTCATTATCAGGGCGATAGTTTTGTATGCCAAGAGGCGTTCCAGCTTGAAGGAATAGAGAATGTTCCCGTCAACGTAGGAGATTTAATTTCTTTACAGCAGGTATCGAAATACAAAGATGAATACGGCGATAACAGTTTGAAAGTAGAACCGGCATTCATTTTGAGCGAACCTTCCGAAGAGTTGGGACTTCCTGCGGGCTCTGTAGTTCCTGAATCTCAAGCCGATGAAAACGCTACACGTGCAAAAATTTCAGTAGGAAATGACGCTTTCATAGTTACTGATGCCGTAAAACTTCCGTATTTCAAAGGACAGACGTTGTTACAGCATGAGCTTGATAATCTTGCAAGAGCATGTCCGGGAAAATTCAGATATGTAAGAGTTGAAAAAGTCATAGATTATCCCAGTCAGCTTGTCATCGAACCCGGCAATTCTCCGTTTAATCAGGCAGATGTAATTTTTGAGCATCAGCAGGATTTATGCAGGCTATATGATGAAAACTTCGAGGCCGGTATAGGTGCTGACGGTGTGCAGGCTCTGATTAACAAGTTAGATCTTGATATGCTCACTGATTCATTACGAGAACAGATTGCAGACACTACAGGACAAAAAAAGAGGAAATTAATTAAGCGTTTACAGGTGGCGGAGGATTTCAGAAAATCAGATTCAAAGCCTCAATCCATGATATTAAACGTGCTTCCTGTAATTCCTCCGGATTTAAGGCCATTAGTACAGCTTGACGGCGGAAGGTTTGCAACAAGCGATCTTAACGATTTATACAGACGTGTTATAAACAGAAATAACAGATTAAAGAAGTTGCAGGCTCTCAACGCTCCCGAAATCATAGTCAGAAATGAAAAGCGAATGTTGCAGGAATGTGTAGACGCTTTAATTGACAATGGCAGAGTCGGCAAGGCTGTTTTAGGAGCAGGAAACAGACCGTTAAAGAGTTTGACGGATTTATTGAGAGGTAAAAAAGGCAGATTCCGTCAAAACTTACTCGGAAAACGTGTAGACTATTCCGGAAGATCTGTTATCGTTATAGGCCCTCAGCTCAAGATTTATCAATGCGGATTACCTAAACAAATGGCTCTTGAACTTTTCAAACCCTTTGTTATAAGGCAGCTTGTAGATCAGAGAAAAGCCCCTAACGTTAAGAATGCTAAACGAAAAATCGAGAAATCTGACGATGAAATCTGGAATATCCTTGAAGAGATCATCAAAGATCACCCCGTAATGCTTAACCGTGCTCCTACTCTTCACAGGTTGGGAATACAGGCTTTTGAACCGGTTTTAATGGAAGGTAAGGCTATAAGGCTTCACCCTATGGTATGTACGGCTTTTAATGCTGACTTTGACGGCGACCAAATGGCTGTTCATGTACCTTTAAGCATAGAGGCACAGGCTGAGGCAAGACTTTTAATGCTGTCGGCGAATAACCTGTTATCACCTGCAAGCGGCCGTCCTGTCGTAACTCCTACACAGGATATTGTATTGGGCGTATATTACCTGACTGACATGCGAGAGGGATTGAAAGGCGACGGGAGACATTTTTCAAGCATGGAAGATGTCTTATCGGAAATTTCACACGGAACAGTTCATGTAAATTCAAGGGTTTGGCTGAAAGAGGATTCTGAATTATACGGCTGTCCCAAAGGCAGAAGGAAATATACATCAAACAACAAAGCCGAAATTGTAGACAGTTACGATAAAATTAAAGGCGAACCCCACGTTGTATTCTTTGAGACAAGCCCCGGCCGTGTAATGTTCAACTCAAAGATTGCAAAGAGTTTAAGATTTGTAAATGAACAGTTAGACAAAAAGAAAATCGGGAGACTCCTTGATGACGCATACGACAAAGTAGACCGACCGACCGTTGTTGAAATGCTTGACGAGATTAAATCGCTCGGTTATCACTGGGCAGCCCGAAGCGGTATCAGTTTCGGTGTTCAGGCAGTCAAAATCCCAGATGAAAAAGCTAAAATCACAAGTGCTACACAGGCCGAAGATGACATAGCTAAAGAAAATTACGAAATGGGATTATTAACCCATGATGAATACTTAGATCAAAAGAGTAAGTTATGGGGAGACGCAACAAAGGGCATAGCTCAGAAAATCACTGAACATATGAGTGCTGATAATCCCGTTAGAATGATGGTTGACAGCGGTGCAAGAGGTTCAAGCGGTCAGTTAGGACAAATGGCTGGTATCAGAGGACTTATGGCAGACCCTACAGGAAAGACTATCGACTATCCTATAACGGCGAACTTCAGAGAGGGAATGAATATGCTTGAGTATTTCATTTCAACTCACGGAGCAAGAAAAGGTCTTGCGGATACGGCTTTAAGAACTGCAAAATCGGGATATTTAACTCGAAGGCTTGTAGACGTTGCACAGGATTTAATCATTACAAAACATGACTGCGGAACAGATAAGGGAATTTGTATACGGCCTTTATTGAGCGAAGGGAAAGTCATGATCGGCATTGCTGACAGGATTTCGGGAAGAACGGCATTACATGATATATCTATAAATGACGAAGTAATCGTTAAAGAGGGCGACATTATAACTGAACTTCAAGCTAAAAAAATTGAAGCAGCCGGAATCAGCGAAGTTTGGGTTAGAAGTCCTTTAGCGTGTTCGTTAAAGAACGGAATTTGTCAGAAGTGTTACGGCAACGATTTATCATCGAGAAAACTTGTTCCGATAGGTGAAGCTGTAGGAGTTGTTGCGGCTCAATCAATCGGTGAACCCGGTACTCAGCTCACAATGAGAACTTTCCATACCGGCGGAGTCAGATCTGCAGACGATATAACGCAGGGTCTTCCAAGAATCGAACAGTTATTTGAAGTCAGAAGGCCGCGAAAAGTTTGCATTTTAGCAGGTTTAGACGGTCATATCAAAGACATAATCACCGAAGGAAAACGAAAAATCATAATTGAAGATGATGACGGAAATACTCTCACACACTCAATTCCTACTGGACAGGAAATTAAAGAGGGTATTGAAATCGGAATGGAAGTTGATAAGCTCACGGAATTAACTGAAGGCAGTATCGATCCTCAGCAGTTGCTTGAAGTTGACGGAATTGACGCTGTTCAAAAAATGCTTGTCGATGAAATTCAAAACGTCTATAACTCTCAAGGTGTCAGCATCAACAACAAACATATTGAGGTAATCCTGCGAAAGGTCGCTCCTTTGAATAAAGTAAAAATCATTGAAGAAGGCGACACTAATTTCGTAGCCGGCGATATGGTATGGGAAGATGAAGTTAAAAATGTTGAAAATAAAATTCTCAGTGATAATGAGGAACGAATCAACATTGCTGTAAATACTTTTGAGGGAGATATTTTGAAATCTATAGACAATCCCGAAGAAGGAATACAGGAATTTGTCGGACAGCCTTTGACAAAGGAAACTTTGCAGAGAATTTTAACACCTGGAGTAAGCGTTAAAGTCCTTACTATAGAACATGAAGGACAAGACATTGACGTAACAATCGGAAAATCAGCTTTCAGAAAACGTATGGAAGGATTAAGGCTTGTCAGAGATATAAGGCTTGACAGGTACAAAGTCCGTAAGGGAACTGATTTGACACGTCCGGAGTTAAAGAGGATAACTTCATATCCCGCTAACATAATCAGAGTCAGAGACAGACATGTTTTTGACAAGATGATTAATGTTAAATGGATTTCTGAAGACGTTATGACAGGAAATAAAGTTGCAATTCCTCATGATACTTTAATCGATGAAAAATTAGCCGCTCATATCGGTACAACTGGCATAAGATACTTGAATGTCTGGAGCAGTGTTGAACATATCAATGTCAAAGATGCGATGCGTTCATGGCTTAAAGACAGGGACAGAGGTTTTATTGACAGAGAAATCTATGAAGACGGTGAAGCTACTGACAGATATTTTGACGATGAGACTGTCGAAAAACTCGTTGAAGGCGAAATTTTAGAAATCGTGCTTGAAGATGAGGATTCGCTCATTACATTAAAACGTTCTGAAGTCATGACTAAAGCTATTTCGTCAAAAGTTAGAAATAAAGTTCTCGTTCATGCCGAATTTCCGAAAGTTGAAGCTGAAGAATCCGAAGAGATTATCGAAGATGAAAACTCTGAAGAAATCGAAAACACTTCCGAAGAAGTTCAGGAAGAAGAAGTCATGACTGAAGCTGAAGAGACAGAAACATCTGACACTGACGAAAACGAAAATGACGAAGCCGAACCCGAAGAGGAAGAAGAAGAAAATAAATTTGCGGGCGGACTTGAGTTGAAGGGAAAAATCATCGAGGATTTAGCATCAAATAATCCGACTGATTTATACGTCAGAGCTGCGAGTACAAAAGTTGAAACATATCACATTATCAGAGATTGTACGTTCATTCAGAAAATGCGTGAACTTCCCGAATGCAAACCGTTTATTCATGGAATTACGAAGGCGGCACTTGCAACGGACAGCTTCCTGAGTGCGGCATCGTTCCAGCAGACTGCACAAATTTTGGCAGGTGCTGCGGTTAAGGGCGAATTAGATCCTTTGAACGGATTAAAGGAAAATGTAATCATCGGTCATTTAATTCCGGCGGGTACAGGTTCGGAAGCATTCAGACCCAAGAGCAAGCCAGCGTTTCAGAAATTCAAGAAACCGTTTAACAAACAAAAACAGGGATTCAACAAAAAGAGAACACCTGCTAAACCTAAAGTTGAAAGTAAGGATCTTTTCTCGGAATAAAGTGAGTCCCTTCCCCATTTGGGGATTTCAGAACATAAAAAAATACCGGCAGAATGCTTGATTAAATTTCAGCAGACCGCCGGGATTATTTTTACAGTTTTCGAATCGATTTTGTTGTTATGAACGCTTAAAGATTAACAAACTTCCTAACGCAAAAGCAAGTCCGAAAATTCCTATTCCCGTTTCACAGCCTCCGCCGCTTCCTGAAAGAATGCCGTTCGTTCCATTTGTGCCATTTGTACCGTTTTGAGAAGATACTTTTTTCGCAATGTGAGTACTGTATGATGTATTTTTTTCAAGTTCGATAACAGCATAATCTTTTGAGGCCAATGTTTCAGCTTTCACACCATTTAAGTCATATATTTTTGCAGTATCCAATTTTTTGTTATTTTGATCTACAAAATATATTTTTGCCTCATCTGTTTTTGTTCCTATCATTGATGAAGGAATGTCAAACAGTGATATGTATGTTCCCGTTTTATCAACACTGACAGTTTGAGGGGTGTTTGTAATTTCGTAACCGTCATTGCTGATTAATTCCTTGATTTCATTTGTAGGAGCAGTCGGAGAAGATAAATTTTCGGATTCAACATACAGAATTGCATTGCTTGTAACTCCAAAATCATTAGCAATATTTTCAACGGTTTTTTTGTCAATTTTGGTGGAGTCTAACGGCTCAATCAATGTCGAATCCGTTTTTGTTCCGTCCGATTTTTCCTGAGATGAAGTATCGATTACTCCAAAAGTAGTATATACTTCGTCAATTTGCTGTGAGACTGTCAAATTTCCGCTGCTATCGGGAGTGAGGGCAAGAATTTTTCCTCTACGAGTTCCTTGATAATAAAAACCCGCAATCAACAAATTATTCTTTGAATCATAAAAAATAGGTGCTACACCGTTATCTTTGAAATCTTCCGAAACAGTTTCAACGTCAAATACTTTTGAAGATGAAGTTCCGTTCCAATGATAAATATAACGTAAAACACCGATATTACTGGAATTTTGAGCGTACACACCGTAATATAATCCAGTGCTTCCGTCCGAACAAACATTGCCGACATCTTCGCTTGCAATTTTTTCATACTTGAAATCATCAGTTACTTTGTACAATCCGCCAGCGTCTTTATTACTGAAAGCAAGTGCGTTTGCAATCCAAAGACTGCCATTTATTGACAATAAAGTTTGTGACGCAGTGTAAGGAAGAGTTGTGATTGTTCGTGAGACAGTTCCGAAAGTTGCCATTTCAAGAATTTCAGATGATTCGCCTGCCTCATCATGACCGGCAAGTACCGCATATATTTTTCCGTTATGAGTAGTAAGCTGTGCGAAAAATTTATTCGTGTTCGTTATAACATAAGGATTACCGACAATTTCGCAGGTTTCGGGATTGAGTTCAATTATCGAACCTGTATTTTTTGCTGGGTTAATCTGTCCTGCGAGAAGAACATTGTCTTCATGTGGGACGAC
>JAFSKE010000117.1 GCA_017449135.1 Synergistaceae bacterium | reverse complement strand
GCAAATTCGTATTTTGAAGCCTGATTTTTCAGAAACATGTAATTTATTGCCTGATAACTTCCTGCGTATTCACCAAATGCCTTTTCAAAATGTACGTCGATATTTTTTTCGTCAAGCTCTTCGGCGATCGTGTAAGCTATGATTTTTCCGTCAACCTTCAAAATTCCTCCCATGAAATTAAATTCTTCCCATTTGTTGAGGCAGTTTTGAATCGCTAAATCCTCATCGTAGAGTGATTGTGCTTCATCTTCGCTTAATGTCGAATCCCTGTGAATCCTCCAGCGTTCCTGAAAGTCCATTACTTCGTCAAAATCCTTTTTCCCCATTTCGTAATAATCCCATTCGTAACCGTCAAGAAATGCCCGGACACGATTTCGTTTATGTGCAAAATTTTTCCCTTTTAATTCTGTCAATTCCTTCACTGAATAAACGTATTCATGTTGATCTCTATCTTCAGTGAATCTTAAATTATTGGGGAAAAGTTCCGACAAAATATTTCTCATGTCTTCGGGAACGTCGTGAATTAAATCTCCCGTTTTGAAGTCCGACAATTCTTTTTCCCAATTCTTAACGTTATTCCAATTTCCTACAGCTCCGAAATATCCCGGCAAAGGCCCTCCAGATCTGAACCAGATTAAATCTTTGTCATCGTTCACCGCAATTTCAATCGGGTATGAATGTTCCCACGCCCATAAAGTCGAAAAAGCGTATTCTGCGTAATGTGTCGGAGTTTCGTTGTAATACTTCGTAAAAATTTCCCTGTCTTCCCATGTTAATTTTTTGAATGTCAGCATAAAAAAATTTATTTCCCTTCAGTTGATTTTTTCAAATTATACAATGCTATAATCAGAAATAATTTTTAATTTCATTTTGGAGATATTATGCTGCGAAGATTAATGCTTTTGTTTTTGGCAATTTTTATATATACAGAATGGGGAGTCTTAACTCACGAACGTGAAAAATTCGGAATCGCTTCGGGAGATCCTTTTGTCCATGAGGTCGCTTTAACTTTTGATGACGGCCCCAGAGAACACGGAATGCAGGAATTAAACGCCATTTTAACAAGTTATGACGTTAAGGCAACATTTTTTCTCGTCGGAAAATTTGCTGACCGTTACGGAAGAATTACAAGAATGTTATACGACTCAGGCCATGAAATTGCTAATCATTCATTCACTCACCCGAGATTATACAGGTTATGGGTTGAAAAAATCATGCGTGAGGCTGAACGCTGCGATGAAGTTATGGAAAGTTTAGGAATCCCAAAAACAAGATTCATGCGTCCTCCGGGAGGACATTTCAATATGAAAATTTTTAACGCCATGAGACGAATGAATTTGAAAATGGGCTTATGGAGTTTGAACACTGCTGATTATCTTGGGAAATCGCCGGAGGAAATTGTCAGACTGGTTTTGAGCAGTGTCAGAGCAGGTGATATTATATTGATGCACTCAGGAATCGAAAACACTGTTGAAGCATTGCCGAAAGTTATTGAAGGTCTTAAAGCACGTGGATTTAATTTCGTCAGGCTTGATGAACTTCAATCATTTGGAAGAATTTAATTTTAGGAGACGAATTATAAAATGCCAAGCGGAATTTATGAATGTATTTCTAAAATATCAGACAAAATAATTGAAAACAAAGATTTTTTAACGGAACTTGACAGGGAAATCGGAGACTCGGATCACGGAATAAACATGGCACGAGGTTTTCAGGCTGTAATGGAAAAATTATCGCCTGACGAATCAGACATCGGAGCAGTTTTGAAAAAAGTAGGAATGACATTGTTATCAAAAGTCGGCGGAGCTTCGGGGCCTTTGTACGGAACTGCATACATGGAAGCAGGAAAAGTTATGGCGGGAAAAACTGAAGTTAATTCTGATGACATGAAATTAATTTTTGAGTCTGCCATCGCCGGAATCCAAAAACGTGGAAAAGCCGTTAAAGGTGAAAAAACAATGTTAGACGCTTTAATCCCAGCCAGTGAAAAATATTCGCAGAAAATTTCGGAAGGTGAAAATTTAATTTCTGCTCTCGAAAGTGCCTGCGAATCTGCCCGTGAAGGCGTCGAATTTACAAAAACGATAATTGCTACAAAAGGCCGTGCAAGTTATTTAGGCGAAAGAAGCATTGGACATCAAGACCCCGGTGCTACTTCCGCAACACTCACGCTCGAAGCAATTTTGAATTACATGAAAGCGAAATAAAATTATCATGGTAGGAATTGTAATTGTTTCACACAGTTGGAAAATTTCCGAAGGTGTCTGCGATCTTGCTCGTGAAATGGCACATGATTTTGAAAATTTAATTTCTGCCGGCGGGCTTGATGACGGTTCAATAGGAACTGACGCTCAAAGAATTGCAGATGCTGTAGTCGAAGCTGATTCAGGAGACGGCGTTGTGATTTTAGCTGACATTGGAAGCAGCATAATGAGTTCTGAAACTGCGATTGAATTACTCGAAGATGAGGGGCGGGAAATTAATGCTGTAATTGCAGACGCTCCGATAGTTGAAGGGGCAATCTGTGCGGTAGTTGAAGCTGCAAACGGGGGAACGGTTGATTCGGTCTTGAGAGCTGCTGAAGAATCAAAAGATACCTCGAAATTATAAATTTTACAGGAGGTTTTTATCGTGAAAAAGTTAATTAACAAAGTTGACAATATCGTTGACGAAATGTTAAACGGAATGGTTGACGCTTATCCTCAATACGTTAAACGTCTTGAAGGATTTGAAGTTCTTGTCCGTGCAAAAGGTGCGAGCGAGAAAGTTGCTTTGGTTTCAGGCGGTGGAAGCGGACACGAACCCTCACACGGCGGTTATGTCGGTCGTGGAATGCTTGACGGAGCTGTCGCTGGTGAAGTTTTCACATCTCCGACTCCCGATCAGGTTTTTGAAGCAATCAAAGCTGTAAACGGCGGAAAAGGTGTTTTGCTTGTTATCAAAAACTACACGGGCGACGTAATGAATTTTGAAATGGCTGCTGACATGGCCGAAGATGAAGGAATTAAAGTTGAAAAAGTCATTGTTGCCGATGATGTAGCAGTTGAAAATTCGACATGGACAACAGGACGACGAGGAATCGCAGGAACAGTTTTTGTCCACAAAATCGCAGGTGCAGCGGCCGAAGCAGGTTTGAATCTCGAAGAAGTTAAACGTGTTGCCGAAAAAGTTATCGCAAACGTTCGCTCAATGGGAATGGCTGTTAATGCCTGTACAGTACCGGCAGCAGGGAAAGTGAGTTTTGAATTACAGGACGACGAAATCGAAATCGGAATCGGTATTCATGGCGAACCCGGAACACACCGCGAAAAAATTTCTGACGTTAATAACATTGCCGATAAACTCCTCGAAAAGATTTTTGCTGAAGGAATTTATAAATCCGGCGATGAAGTTGCTGTCATGGTGAACGGAATGGGCGGAACTCCTTTAATGGAATTATTCGTAGCAAACAAACACGTTAAAGAAGTTCTTGACGGAAAAGGCATTAAAATCGCAAAAACCCTTGTCGGAAATTACATGACATCGTTAGACATGGAAGGATTTTCGATTACGTTGTTGAAACTTGATGACGAATTAAAGAAATTCCTCAATGCTCCTGCTGATACACCGGCATTCGTTCAGTTCTGATTAATTGACTTTATAACTTTGCAGGGATTTCCTGCGGCGAAAACATCGGGCGGTACATCTTTGGTTACAACGCTTCCTGCTCCAATGACACTGCCCGAACCGATTTTTACTCCTCCGATTACAGTTACATTTGAAGCGAGCCAGCAGTTATTTCCGATTTCAATAGGCCTTCCAAATTCAAGCATTTTGTTACGTTCCTGAAAATTCATCGGGTGCATCGGCGTTAAAAGTGAAACATTCGTCCCAAGCATTACGTTATCGCCGATTGTAACGGGGCAAACGTCTAAAATGGTTGTGTTGAAATTGGCGTAAAAATTTTTTCCGATTTTGATATTTATTCCGTAATCGAAAAATATCGATCCTTGAAAATAAATATCGTTTTCAACCTGTTCATTTGTAACCTGCAATAATTCCTTCAGAATTTCACAGCGTGCTACTTCGTCAGTGTCAAATAGTTGATTAAACTGCAAACAAAGCCGATGAGCCTTTTGTCTCAAAAATACAAGTTCAGGATCTGAAGCGTCATATAAATTTCCCGAAATCATTTTTTCAAATTCAGTCATTGAAATTAACCTCTCTTTTATTAAATTAAATTGTTATAATTCTACACAAGATTTTTCAATTCACAAATAAAATCTCGAAAGGAGTATTGTTTTTCAAAATGGTACAAGGTTCTATGTTAGTTGTAATTCTTGTAGTTGCCATTATTTTAATGGTATTTTTAATTTCAAAATGCAAATTTCACCCGTTCGTTGCATTGTTTGCCGTAGCTCTTGCAATGGGCTTAGCTGTCGGAATGGCTCCAGCAAAAGTTCTCGACACAATATTAAACGGTTTCGGCGGAACTTGCAGAGGAATCGGAATCGTAATTTTGCTCGGCACAATCATTGGTGCAATGCTTGAAAAATCCGGTGCGGCTTTCACTATGGCTGACAGTGTTTTGAAAGTTGTAGGCGAAAAACGTCCTGCACTTGCCATGAGTTTAATCGGCTGGATTGTTTCAATTCCGGTATTTTGCGATTCAGGCTTCGTAATTCTCTCATCGCTCAATAAATCTCTTGCACGCCGCAGCGGTGTAAAACTTTCAGTTATGGCGATTGCACTTTCAACAGGTCTTTATGCTACTCACACATTAGTTCCGCCAACTCCCGGCCCTATTGCAGCGGCTAATGAACTCGGAGCTGATTTAGGAATGGTCATAATGTGGGGTGCAGGTGTCTCGCTTGTTTCAATGATTGCAGGCTATATTTATGCTTTAGTCGCAGGTTCGAGACTTCCCGTTCCGTTCGACACAAACACTGAAGCCGGAGAATCTTACGAAGAATTAAAAGCGAAATACGGCAAACTTCCATCAGCTTTTAAGTCATTCGCTCCGATTTTAATTCCGTTAATCTTAATCGGTTTAAGCTCATTTGTAAGTTATCCTACAACATTAGCTAAAATCGGCGGAAAAGAATCAACTTTATTTATCGTTACAAGTTTCTTGGGAAATCCTGTTATAGCTCTTTCAATCGGAGTAATTTTGTGTTTCTTCCTTGCTCCGTTCAGTGAAGAAGTTACAAACGGCTGGATCGGTTCGGGAGTTAAAGAGGGAGCAAATATTATTATGATTACGGCTGCCGGCGGCGGATTAGGTGCTGTAATTGCTGCAAGCGGTGTAGGAAAATATATCGGTGAAGCTCTTTCGTCATATAATTTTGGAATTTTCCTTCCGTTCATAATTTCTGCGGCATTAAAAACTGCTCAAGGTTCTTCGACTGTCGCAATCGTAACAACGGCTCAAATTATCGCTCCCATGATGGAATCTTTAGGACTTGGCGGAGCTATGGGTGCTGTCTTGGCAACACTCTCAATCGGAAGCGGCGCAATGGTTGTTTCACACGCTAATGATTCATATTTCTGGGTTGTAACTCAATTTTCCGATATGGATTTAAGCACGGCATACAAGGCTCAAACCGTCGGAACTTTGATTCAGGGAGTTGTGGCGATATTAGCAATTTACGGAATTTCGCTTTACGTTTTATAATCTTTTCTGTCAACCTCTCTGTCAGCACGCTGACATCTCCCCTTACTAAGGGGAGACTTTGCCTCTCCGCTTGCGGGGAGGTGCCTCAAAGAGGCGGAGGGGTTAATCATCTAAGGAGGAAAATTTATTCATGAAAAAAATATTATTATCATTAATTTTAGTTTTAGTTTTAACTTGCTGTGCTTATGCTGAATTTAACGTTGGAATTTTGAATAAAGCAAATTCGTCCGAAGAAGAATATAACAATGCCTTCACAACTGATGAAGTTCATAATGCGTTAGTTTTGTCTGATGTTTATTCCGGCAATGTAAAACCTTCTGACATTCGAGTTCGTTTTTATGATTCAACAATCGCAATGCAACTGGCTCTTAATAAAGGCGAAGTTGATGCTATTGTTGTTCCCGTTTATGTCGGCGAATACATGCTTAAACATAATCCCGAATACACTTTGAAAGGCGTTCAATTTGGAAAACTTCCGATTGCTTCGTCATTCGGTTTTATGGAAGAAAAAGCAGATTTAATGGAACGTTTTAACAATGCTATAACAGAACTGAGTAACAACGGCAAATTAAGTTTTCTTATCAGAGATTTTGTTACGGGGCCTAACGCAGCTAACCCTCCAGCCGTGAAATTTGAAAAATTTGATGATGCTGAAACAATCAAAGTCGCCGTTACAGGGGATTTACCGCCTCTCGATTACGTTGCAGCAGACGGAATACCCGCAGGATTTAACACAGCATTGCTCGCCGAAATCGGGAAAAAACTTCACGTCAACATTGACACTGTAAACGTTGAAACAGGTTCAAGAATGTCAGCTCTTAAATCGGGTCGTGTCGATGTAATTTTCTGGGTCGAAGTTTTAGGAGCGATTCAAGACGGCCGGGAAGTTCGCCAATCTGATATTACAGAAGGAGTTATTTATTCAAAACCTTATTATGGCTGGAATCAGATTTTATTTGTAGGAAAGAAGTAAATTATGAAAATACCGGAAAATATTTTTAGGGAATACGACATTAGAGGAGTAGCAGACAAAGAATTAACTGACGAAATCGCAAATTCAATCGGTCGTGCTTATGGTTCATGGCTGATTCGTGCGGAAGTCAAAAACGGAATTTCTGTTGGCGGCGATGCAAGGCTTTCAACTCCTCGAATCAAAAATGCTTTAATAGAAGGGATTTTGTCAACGGGTCTTGATGTAATTGATGTCGGACTCGTTACAACTCCCATGCTTTATTGGAGCCTGATAAAATTTAATTTTTCGGGCGGTGTAATGATCACTGGTTCTCATAATCCTGCTGATATGAACGGTTTGAAATTATGTTTTGAACGCGGGACTTTATGGGGAAATGACGTTAAAAATATTCGTCTTATTGCCGAATCCGGAAATTTTGAAACAGGACACGGAAAATTAACTCACGCTAATATTGACGATGATTATCTTAAAATGTTAGTGTCGAAATTCAGTCTGCCATTCTCGAAAAAATTTAAGGTTGTCTGTGATTCCGGAAATGGAGCGGCAGGTG
This sequence comes from Synergistaceae bacterium, assembly GCA_017449135.1. Classification (GTDB taxonomy): domain Bacteria; phylum Synergistota; class Synergistia; order Synergistales; family Aminobacteriaceae; genus JAFUXM01. The sequence continues at coordinate 14,074 of JAFSKE010000117.1, read as the reverse complement.
TTACGGCAAAAAAATATTTTGAGATGTTAGGCTGTGAATGTATTTCGTTATTTGACGAACCCGACGGAAATTTCCCGAATCATCACCCAGATCCTCAAAAGCGAAAAAATCTGCAATCCTTAATCGAAAAAGTTAAAAGTGAAAAGGCTGATTTAGGAATTGCATTTGACGGAGACGCTGACAGAATCGGTGTTGTAGATGATAAAGGCGAAGTTATTTTTGGCGACAGATTAATGACTTTATACTGGAAGGAAATTTTACAAAATCACAAAGGTGCAAGCGTCATTGTTGAACCGAAATGCAGTATGGTTTTGCCGGAACTTGCCGAAAAATGGGGAGGCCGTCCTTTATATTGGAAATCGGGACATTCATTAATCAAGGCTAAAATGCGTGAACTTGGAGCGTTATTTGCAGGCGAATATTCGGGGCATATGTTTTTCGCTGATGAATTTTTCGGCCATGACGATGCTTTTTATGCTGCCGGAAGGTTGCTGCGAATTTTATCGAACACTCACGAATCGCTTTCAAGGTTAATGCTCTCAATTCCGATTTATCCCGCCACCGAAGAAATCAGAATTCCATGTGATGATTCGACAAAGTTTGAAGTCATTAAACGAATCCAGGATAAAGCCTTAAAAAATCATGAATGCAGTACGATTGACGGAGTCAGAATTTTATATGACGAAGGCTGGGGATTAATTCGAGGTTCAAACACTCAGCCCGTTATAGTCGTGAGATGTGAAGGTAAAAATCAAAACGCCCTCGAAAAAATCATGTCTGATATTAAATCAAGAATTTTGGAAGAAGGACTGCCGGATTTCAAATGGACTTTTTAACCGCAACAACACAAGCAAGACCGCAATATAAGGTTATAATTTTTCCTGTAAGCGGTCTTCCTCTTCCCATTAAATCACACACTGAACTTGAAATCGGCTTCGGAAATGGCGAATTTACTGTTCAATATGCAAAGGCAAATCCCGAAATTTTATTTTACGGAATCGAAATCTCTCAATCATGCGTTTTACGATGTGCAAGACGTTCGGCATCTCTCGACAATCTCAAAATCATTAACACTGACGCAAGATTTATGTTAAGGGAATTATTTGCTGACGAAACACTCGACAAAATTTTTATGCAGTTCCCTTGTCCATGGTCAAGCAACAAACAGGCTCATCGAAGGGTTACGGCGAAAGATTTTTCGGACGGATTGGCAGCAGTTTTGAAAGTCGGAGGAGTTTTTGAAATGTTGACCGATGACGAAGACTACGCAGAGGAAGTTAAAAGAGTTTTGGGCAGTCATGAAGCATTGGAGACGAAAAATTTTGAAATCAACCCTTCACGTGAAATCACAACAAAGTACGAGCGAAAATGGCTTGAAGAGGGCAAAAACATTTTCAGAATAACATTTACAAAGACAAAAAAATTCACAGTAACACGGAGAACATCTCAGGAAATGCACATTAAAATTAATCATGAATTGGACGCAGAAAAAATTTCGGAATTAAAAAACGTTTTCGGCAAAGATGAAAAAAATAATTCGTTTTGGAAGTTCGGAAAAAATTTCACTGACGGAGAGAAATATTTGTTAGAGACTTTAACGAGTGATGACGAATTTGAGCAGAAATTTTATATAAATATTTCGCCTCGTGAAGAAGGATTTTTGATTAGGCTCGATAAAACTTCGGACGCATTTTTAACGCCTGCCGTGAGATCTGCATTAAATGACGCTGCAATGAAATTATAAAATGAAAGATGTCAGACCTACTTCGGGAAAAGTTTTAGGAGCATTATTTAATATTTTAGGGGACATTGAGGGGAAAAAATTTTTGGATTTATTTGCAGGAACAGGCCGTGTAGGAATTGAAGCGTTGAAACACGGTGCTGAATCCTGCGTTTTTGTCGAAAGCGTTAAAAATCGTGCTGACGCTATAAAAAAGTTAATTCCCGAAGAAATTATTTTGTCTCTTGATATTCGCCGTGCTGTTTCGTGGCTTGTGAAACGTGAAATGAAATTCGATTTTATTTTTGCCGATCCTCCGTATAATTCCGACTGGTGCGAAGTCCTGCCGAATTTGCAAAATCTCGAAAAACTTTTCAACCCTGACTGCATTTTCATAATTGAACACTCAATCAGAGAAAATTTAATCAAAACCGACAAATTTAATATCATTTCTGAACGTGATTACGGCGAAACAAGATTAACATTTTTGAAAATGACATAAAATTTTTATCCTGTTATAATCGCTCCAACTTGATAAAATCTTGAAAGGACAGAAATTAATTTTGCGTTCAAAAATAAATTCAAAATCAATTCACAGACAGGTAATTTCAAATGTAATTCCGGCGATAATAGTTGAGTTGATGATTTTAATTTACAACTTGGCCGACACATTTTTTATTGCTCAGACCGATGATCCTTTTCAAATTGCTGCGGTCTCGTTAGCTGCTCCGGCATTTTTTGTATTAATAGCAATGGGAATTATTTTCATGGCCGGCGGAATGTCTTGCATTTCACGTGCTCTCGGTGCTGGTGAAAACGAAAAAGCCAACAATATAGCTTCGTTTTGTGTTTGGGCTGGAATTATTGTCGGAGTTTTAATGACAATAATATTTTCAATGTTCATCGGAAAAATTTTAATCGCTATCGGAGCAAGCGTTGACACATTTGCTTATTCATACGGTTATCTTTCAATCGTAATGGCTTCAGCACCTTTTATTTTATTCAGCATGGCATGTTCGGGAATTTTGAGAGCCGAAAATCACGCCGCCCAAGCTATGAACGGTCAAATAATCGGAAACGTGTTAAACATAATTTTAGACCCGATTATGATTTTGTATTTCAAAATGGGAATCACGGGAGCAGCAATCGCAACCGTAATCGGAACTGTTGCAGGAGCAGCGTATTACATCGGATATTTTTTAGCCGGTCAGTCATCGTTAAAAATTCACATTAAAAATTTCAGAATCAACAACGGAATTGCTGTCGGAGTTTTAGCAATCGGAATCCCTGCGTGTCTTGACCCTTGGCTGATGAGCATTTCACAAATGATAATGAACTCTTTAATGTCGGCTTACGGAGATATGGCGGTCGCTGCTGCGGGGGTTTCAATGAGAATTGAACAAATCGCAGTTTTAATTGCAATGGGAGTCGGACAGGGCGTTCAACCGTTATTGGGATTTTGCGTAGGTGCTAAGGATTGGGAAAAATATAGAGCCATGTTGAATTTCGCATTAAAACTCACAATATGCGTAAGCCTCTCAATGATTGGATTATGTTATCTTTTCACGGGAAATCTTGTGAGAGTATTTTTAATCGAACCTAAAGCCTTCGGTTACGCCGTTCAATTTTTGCGAATAAAATTAACAAGCAGTGTATTATTTGCGATATTCTTCATATTCTTAAATGCTTTGCAGGCAATGGGAGCAGCTAAGGCATCGTTTATTTTGAGCGTTTGCAGACAATGTGCTTTACATATTCCTGCGTTATTCATAATGAATTATTTTGCAGGAGAATACGGGCTTGTTTGGGCTTTACCGATTGCGGAACTTCTTTCACTAATTCAGACGTTCTTAATTTACGGTAAAATAATTTATAATCCTAAAATTTTTGTTGAAAAATAAAAAATGAAAATCAAAGCAATTTATCCCGGGTCATTTGATCCGATTACGAACGGACATATTTACATAGCTGAAAGAGCCGCAAAAATTTTTGACGAAGTTATTGTCAGTGTCTTAATCAACGAACGAAAGAACGGAGCATTTACGATTGAGGAACGCTGTGAAATGGCTCGGAAATCTCTTTCACACATTAAGAACATAAAAGTTGACAGCTTCAACGGACTTTTAATTGATTATGTCAGGCAAAAAAAAGCAGGCGTTATAATTAGAGGACTTAGGGCGATGTCGGATTTTGAATATGAGTTTCAAATGGCATTAATGAATCGTCAGTTAGCTCCCGAAATCGAGACATTTTTTATCGTTACTGACCCTAAATATTCTTATGTTTCAAGTTCAAGCGTGAGGGAGATTTTCCATTTTGGGGGAACAGTAAACGGAATTGTCCCGGATATAGTTTTTGAAAAATTGAAAGAACGTTATCAAAATTAAGGAGGAAAATACAATGGCTGTACCGAAAATTTATGAATTTTATTCACCGATTTTAACTTTATTGTCAGACGAAAAACCTCATACAATAAAAGAAATTCGGGAATATTGTGCTGATAAATTGCAAGTTACAGAAGATGACAGAAATTTATCATATCGCAAGAGAGGAGCAAATGTATTATCAGAGCGTGTGAATTGGGCAAAAATAGAGCTCAAAGTTGCAGGATTGCTTGAAAGTCCTAAGAGAGCAGAATTTATTATCACTCAATCAGGGAAAGACATCTTGGAAAAAGGAATTACTCTTACAGCAAGGTATGTTCATAGCTTATGGAAACACGGCAAATCCTCCGAAAAAACTGAGGCAGACTCTCAAGTATCAGTACAAGAACCCCAAACTCCACAAGAATTGATTGAAAATGCAATATCTGAATTAAAATCAGTTCTAATCGACAAATTATTGACTGAAATAAACAACATGAATCCTTATGACTTTGAAAGGCTTGTTGTTGATTTACTTCTCAAAATGGGTTATGGATCTCCGGAACAGAATCAAGATGCCGTTACAAAAAAATCAGGCGATGAGGGAATTGACGGAATCGTTAAAGCTGACAGATTCGGTTTTGACGCAGTTTATACTCAGGCTAAAAAATGGAAAGAAGATTCTTTCGTTGGCAGACCCGAAATTCAAAAATTTCTCGGAGCCGTTGCAGGTCAGGGAGCTACAAAAGGATTATATATAACCACAGGACAGTTTACAAAAGAAGCTAAAGATTTCGCAGCAAGACAGTTAAATCACAAAATAATTCTCATTGACGGAAAACAACTTGCCGAATTAATGATCGAGTATGATTTAGGAGTTACAACCGTAAAAACTTATCCGATTAAGCGAATCGATTCGGATTATTTTGACGCTGATAATTAATTACAGCTTAGTCATATTAATAAAAAAAATGCCCCTCCGACAGAGGGGATTATTTTTATGTCAGGTTAGAAATTTTGTTTTCCCATGAATAAAATCGTGTTTGTGTAATCGTCCGTTATCATAAACATAAACGGGTGATCTGCGTGAAATTCGGCTTTCTTTTTCTCTTCCATTGGAGGGAGTGCCGTTGCTCTTATCATTGTAACTGCGGTGGCTGCGGCGGCTTCGGTTTTTTCTTCGTCAACGTCAATAAAAGTTTTGTGAATTATCTTGTCGATTTTAAGTTTTTCATCTTTCGTAATTCCCGTGAAATCCGCAAAATCAGAAAACGCTGACTTCACGCCCAAACCCTCAAACAAATTTTTCAATTCGTATCTCTCTTCGGTTTTGAATTTCGGAAGCCATAAATCAACCTCATATTCGCTCAAACCTTCAAGCCATTTTTTGACATCTTCGTAACTTATTTCCTCAAAATTATTTTGAAACTTCGCAACAGGAAGCATTATAATCATTGAGAATCTTCTGTTGTTGTACGGAAGTTTTATTACTTTGTAACCATCGGCCTCAACATAATCAAATTTATCTCTCTGCTTCATCATCTGAACATCTTTAGAGACTTCGGGACTAACATAAAATACTTCTTCAGATGTCCTTCTTTTGTTGAATTTTTTATCCCACTGGCCATTAAAATAAATTGCATTCGTCAAAATCATTCTTGTAGTCGGTTCGAGTTCCTGCAACAAATTTTTAATCTTTTCATTGGTTTTCTGACTAACCCATTCGTTAATTATTTTGCGTGAAAATTCAGTTTCGCCCTTGAAATCCAATTCTTTAATGGAACTGTCATAACTTGATTTCAGAACTTTTGAATATGTCTTTTTTAATTGCACTCCTTTTTTGAGCCATACCCTGTTAGCAACTGAAATTAATTTTGTGCTGTCGATGTCCTTCATCAAGTTTCCGAGTTCAGAATGAATTTTTGGATTTAAGCCCAAAACATCTTCGATTTCCCTCGCCGTGTCATTTTTAGCACCTGCATAAGCCATTGAAAACGCCGTGATTATGCTGTAAGGTGAAAAGAAATATTTTCCGCTGTCCGCCGAAATTGATTTCGCAGCATTGAACGCAAAATTATTAATTACATCAGATGCCGACATTCTGTCGAATCCGAAAGCCTGTGCCGAAAAAGCAAAAATTATGCTTAACGTTAAAATTAATTTTGTAACTCTCATAATAAAATCGCCTCCTGAAAAATTTATGCAATTATTATATATTCTATCGTGAAAAATTTGTGAACGTGTATAATATTTTAGAAATTTTATCTTTAAGTGAAAGGAGTAAAAATTATTAAGCACAATAAATCTTTTAACGCATTAATTTTAGTGTCGTTGTTTGTTTGTGTTGTAGTTTGCTCCGTAGCTTTTATCGCCGTTGAAGTAAATCATAACTGTAATGGCGATGACTGTCCGATTTGTTTTCAGCTTCATATCTGCGGGAATAATCTTCAAATTTTGCCGTTGATTTTGTGCGGAGGTTTTCTCTGCTCAATGCTGCGTCAAAACTTCTCAAAGATTTTATTTTCCCATGATTTCAGAGATAAACGCTCTGATTTAATTTCTCTCAAAGTCAAACTTTCAAATTAAATTTTCATAATTAAACATAACATCTTAAATTTATTTTAACGGAGGTATTTTGTTTATTATGAAAAAAATTTTGTTGACGGTTTTATTATCCGTTTTCATGGCCGAAGCAAGCTATGGAAGCGTTGAGGTTGTTGCTACGATTTTCCCGATTTATGATTGGATTAAGGAAATTTCAAAGGGGTCTGACGTAAATATAAATTTGTTGCTTGACAGCGGAGTCGATCTTCACAGTTTCCAGCCTGCTGTAGATGACATGGTAAAAATTGCAAAATGCGATGTCTTTGTTTATGTCGGCGGAGAATCTGACGAATGGGTCGAAGATTCTTTGAAAAATGTTGTAAATAAAAATCAGGTTTCAATTAATCTTCTAAAAATTCTCGGAGACAAAGTTAAATCGGAGGAAATTGTCGAAGGTATGGAACATGAACACGAACATCACGAGCATGAGCATGAATCAGAATCAGAATCGGACGAACATATCTGGTTATCGTTGAGGAATGCCGAAATAATCTGCAAATACATCGCCGAAAAACTTTCTGAACTTGACGAAAACAACAAAGAAATTTATTCGCAAAACTGCTCTGAATATGTCAAAAAACTTTCCGAACTTGACAGCGAATATGACGAAGTAATCGACAAATCCATGAGAAAAATTTTGTTGTTTGCCGACAGATTCCCATTCAGATATATGGCCGATGATTACGGATTGAAATATTACGCTGCGTTTTCCGGGTGTTCTGCCGAAACTGAAGCAAGTTTTGAAACTGTCATGTTTTTGTCGAATAAAGTTGAGGAATTAAAATTACCTTACGTTTTAACGATTGACGGAACTAAACACAAAATCGCCGAAACGGTAATTTCAAACACAAAGTCGAAAAATCAAAAAATTCTCGTTCTCGATTCTATGCAGTCAACAACACTTAACAACAACACATCATATCTCGCAATAATGCAAAAGAATCTTGACACGTTAAAAACAGTCTTAAATTAAAATGACTCAGATTAAGTGTAAAAATTTATATTTGGGATACGGCAATAATATTGTCGTTAAGGATTTAAGTTTCTCAGTTAGTGCCGGCGAATACGTTTGTGTTACCGGCTCTAACGGTTCCGGAAAAAGTACTTTGATTAAAACAATTCTTGGCTTAAAGTCTCCGATTTCGGGAAGAGTTGAATTTTGCGAAGGTTTCACGAAAAATCAAATTGGCTATCTTCCTCAACAAACTGATTTTCAAAAGGATTTCCCTGCTTCAGTCCGTGAAATTGTTTTATCGGGTTTTCAAGGTAAATGCGGCTTTCGTCCATACTACAACAAAACCGAAAAAGATTTTGCAAAGCAGGCAATGTCGAAAATGAATATTCTTGCTTTGTCGAAAAAATGTTATCGTGAACTTTCAGGAGGCCAGCAGCAAAGAGTCCTTTTAGCGAGGGCTTTATGTGCTGCTGGAAAAATGTTAATTCTTGATGAGCCTGTATCAGGTTTAGATCCCGTTGCAAGTTCTGAAATGTATAACGTGATTAACGATCTCAACAAAAACGACAGAGTTACAATAATAATGATCTCTCACGACATTGAAGCCGTAAAAAAATATTCTGACAAAATTATAAATTTATAACGATAAAATCATGATTGAAAAATTTTTAATGTATTGGGAATTTCCATTTGTACGTTACGCCTTAATCGTAGGAGTTTTGATTGCGATATGTTCGTCATTGCTCGGAGTTACTTTAGTGTTAAAACGTTTTTCATTTATCGGGGACGGGCTTTCACATGTTGCATTCGGGGCGATGGCTGTTGCTTCGGTTTTGAAAATCACAAACAATATGCCTCTCGTACTCGTCATAACAGTAATTTGTGCGGTGTTGCTGTTAAGGACGGGGAAAAATTCAACGATTAAAGGCGATGCTGCAGTGGCGATGATTTCGGTGAGTTCGCTTGCTATCGGATATTTGCTGATGAATATATTTTCGTCATCTTCAAATTTATCCGGCGATGTCTGCACAACACTTTTCGGATCAGTTTCAATTTTGACGCTTTCAATTAATGATGTCTGGTTAAGCGTAATTTTATCTTTGACGGTAGTAATAGTGTTTATGTTTTTTTATAACAAAATTTTTGCCGTAACATTCGACGAAGATTTCGCAAAATCATCTGGAGTCAATGCGGAGGCTTATAACCTTTTAATCGCCGTAATAGTTGCAGTCGTTATAGTTTTAGCAATGAATCTCGTAGGTTCGTTATTAATTTCTGCACTCGTAATTTTCCCTGCACTTTCAGCAATGAGAGTGTTCAAAAATTTCAAGTCCGTTACGATATGTTCAGTGATTTTGTCGGCAACGTGTGCATTAATCGGGATAATAATTTCGGTTTTGTCCGGAACTCCCGTAGGCTCGACAATAGTTGCTGCTGACATGACGGCATTTGTAATATTTTTTATGATTGAAAAAATTTCAGGAGGTTTTGTAAGGCCATGAAAAAATTTATGTGTTCGATTTTATTAATTTTAGTGTTTGCTTCGTGTTCATTCGGAGTAAAAAAGGGGAACGTTCAAAAAGTTGATTTCGATTTAACAAAATTCAGTTCTGTAATGGTTTATTCAGGTTTATATAACATTCTGAGCAATCCTTCAGAATACGTCGGACAAGTTATAAAAATCAAAGGATATTTTGATTTATTTCACGATAACGAAACCGGAAAAGATTATTTCGGAGTTGTCGTAATGGACTCATCGGCTTGCTGTTCAACGGGGCTTGATTTTGTTTTGAGGGACGAATACAAATATCCGAAAGATTATCCCGAAGTCGGAGAAACTATAACTGTCGCAGGAAAGTTTGAAATGTACAGAGACGGCGATGAAGTTTTTTGTCATCTTGTTGACGCAGATATTTTGTGAATTTTGCACCTCTCCGCCAATTTTTGATTGACAGAGAGGTTATTTTTTTACCACACTGAAACTCTTTCTTCGGGAGCTAAATACATTTGATCGCCTGATTTAATTCCGTAAGTTTCGTAAAATTCTTCAAATTGTTGAATTACTGCATTCACTCTCAAGAACGGTAAAGCATGGACATCAACTTTTAATACCCTGTCAAGAGTCTCTTTTGTTTGAATGAGCCGCCAAACCTTTGCATATCTCCTGAAAAATTTATCGTAATCAAAATCTTTGCGTGATTTAGCAATCCCCAGCATTGATTTTATTCCGGCCATGTCTGCAATAGTCTCAAACTGAACGAGCGTACCGTTATATTTTTGTCCTTCGATTGTGAAACCGTCAAGATATTTTATTAATTTCGCTGCTCTTTCCTGCAAATCTTTGTAATCTTCTTCAGTCCACCATGATAAAACATTTCCGGACTTATCGAACTGTGAACCGATTGTGTCAAAAGCATGTGAAATTTCATGACCGATAACTGAGCCGATCCCGCCGAGTTTTTCCTCGTAGGACATTTCGGAATTATAAAACACTCCTCCTAAAATTCCTGCGATTATGTTAATTGAATTTCTTGAAGGCCAATAATAAGAATTTACGACTGCAATATCATCAATCCATAAATCATGATCAATTTTTGTGTTAATCCTGTCGTAAAAATATTTTTGAAGTTTATAACGTCGAATTTTATTAACGGCATCGAAAAATGTTTCGTCCCTATTCACCGTCAAACCGTCAAAATCTACCCATTTATCCGGATATGCAACACATAATTTCATGTTCTTCAATTTCTCGATAGCTTTTTCACGAGTAGTTTGAGAAAGCCATTCTTCGGACGCAAGCATTTTTTCGTAAAATTTAACGGTCTCTTGAATAATCTCTGTGATTTCCTGTTTTGTATTTTCACCAATGTAATTTTTGACATACAATTTTGAAATTGGAACTGGCAATGTACTATGTACAAAATCTGCGGCGAGTTCCTCATCAGGTTTACTTCCGGAAATTCCGAGACGTTCACGGGATAATCTCTGATATTCACGATATGCCGGTTCGTCGGTTTTAGTCATATAACTTTTAACAAGTCTGCACAACAAATACGCCTTAATGTCTTCGAGGTTTTCGTCGTTATAAATTTCATTCAGAGATTTTAGCCATTCGGGTTCGCCAAGATTTATTAATTTTGAGTGTATATTGTAGGCTTCGAGGATTTCGGCGAACGGGAAAACTTTTGATTTTTCTCTGAGTTCATCAATGTCTTTGAGGGGATTATATGTTTTTTCGATAACTTCGGGAGAATTTAATTCCTGATATGTCATCATAGAGGCTGAAATTTTTGTTTCAAATCTGAATGACTTTTCGAGAATTTCAGCGATAAATTTGTCATCGTAATTTAATCTCTTCAACATATACGTAACCATTGCGTCCGACATTTTTTTTGTACGTTCCCCGTTTGGAGTTAAAGTTCTGTATTCTGCCGAATCGCTTAAAGACAAAGGAGTTGAAGATAATTCAATATTGTAAAATTCGGATTGTTTGTTATCGACTCCGAGTCCGAAACCTGCAATTAAACTGTTATTGTTAAAACTTTCTTCTGACATGAAATATTTGTTTAATTCCGAGATATTTTTGATGTCAAGAATTTTTTTTGAAAGTGTCGGAAGATCTGCGAGGCCGTTTTTGTTTCTTGAATCCCAATCGAGCCATAAAGAATATAAATTTCTGACTAATTCAGCATCGTGAGCTTTTATATTTTCGTCAGTCATTAAAACTCTTAATCTTGCGTCAACAATATCCTGCAATTCAGTAAATGAGGCATTCCTTGAATAACCCGGCTTCAACTTTGAATTTACCAGCCATTCATGATTAACTGAAGTATAAAAATCATCTTTCAATGACGGATTATAATTTTTATCCTTCACAGCTTCATACAAATTTGAATTAAACCAGCCCTGAGCAAATGCACAGGAAGAAAACACACACAATAAAACCGTAAATAAAATTACGGCAAAAATTTTATTCATGATAATAAAAATCACCTTTCATTAATCAATGGCATAAACTTTGTTATCACTTGCGAAGTAAAATACTCCGTCAGAAAATGCACCGTCAGTTGACATACCTGCTTTGGAAGCAACTTTTGTCTGTAATCTTCCTGATTTTGCATTCAAGACATAAATTTCTCCGCTGTCGGAACCCGCCATAACAGCACCGCCTGAGTTCAAAATATTTTTTGAGATTTCGCCGTTTTCGGTTTCATATTTCCATAAGATAGAACCGTCTTTTGCATTAATTCCAGCAATAGTTCCTCTGCCTGTGCCGACTGCGATAATTCCGTTATTAATCGAAGGAGGAGTTGTTACAGTATCACCAATATTAATATCCCATAAAGGAATTACGGATTTAATCTGCACAGCATTAATCGAACCGTCCCAAGCAGAAAAATATACAACTCCATTTGCAACTTCGGGAGTGTTTACAGCACCGCCGGCACCACCGCCGTTAATTCGTGTTCCTGTTTTAGCGTCAATCATGCTGAAAATCCCGTCATATTCTCCGAGAAAGACTATTCCGTCAGAATATTTCGGGGCAGTCCTTAAACCCTGCGAACTTGCTTTGTAAGTCCATGCGATGCTACCGTCATTTTCATTTAAGGCATAAAGTTTTGCGTCGGATTTGACCATAAAAATTAATCCTGCACCTGCAACGGCACCGTCATTAACAGTTTCGCTTCTGTTTTCGTTGGGAATAAAATTCCATACAATCGAACCGTCAGAAATTTTCAAGCATGTTATAGTTCCGTCTGATTGAGTGAAAACGACATTTCCATTTGACGTTACAGCGGGATAACCTTCAACTCCATAACCTGAATTTCCCGAAGCAGTCCAGATTCTTGAACCTGAATTTTTGTTGACGGCATAAAAATTACCGTTTACATCTCCGAATAACAAATTATTTCCGGACACGATAATTCCGCTTGTAATTGAATTTCCTGCACCGAAATCTCTTTGCCACTTAACATCGCCGTTAAATCCGAAAGCCTGAATCGATAATGCAGAAATCAGAAATAACGCAAGAAAAATTTTCTTTTTCATAATAATAAAACCTCCTAATAAAGAAATAATTAATTATACTTTATCGCACGAAGCCATTTCCATAATTGATTTTACGAAATCGGCCATAGAAATTCCGACAGCGTTTGCAGCTTTAGGGACAAGGCTTGTAGCGGTCATTCCGGGAGCAGTATTGACTTCAAGAATGAATGCTTTTCCGTTTCGAGCTAATCTGAAATCCGAACGGCTGTAACTTGAACACCCTAAAATTTTATGAGCTTTGACGGCAAATTTTTTCATGGCTTCGGCTTCTGAAGTTTCGATTTTCGCAGGAACAATATAATCCGTAGCACCTTTAGTATATTTGTTGTTGTAGTCGTAAAAACCTTCGTGCGGAGCAATTTCGATGACCGGAAGAGCTTCGACTTTGCCATGATTTTCCCAAACTGCAACAGTCATTTCACGTCCCTCGATATATTTTTCGATCATGACATCGGAGTCGTAATTTTCTTTTGCGAATTTAACGGCATTTTCGAGTTTTTCGGTTGTAAGATCTTTAATGATTGTGATACCAACAGTGCTTCCGCCTGTAGTAGGTTTGACAACAACATTTTTGCCGAGTTTTGAAACAATATCTTCAAATTTTTCCGGCCATAAAATCCCGTAAGGAGTTCTGATGTGAGCCTGTTCAAATAAGATTTTCGAGTTCCATTTGTGCATAGCTTTGAAACTTGCTTCAGCTCCCGAACCTGTGAAGGGAATTTGTAACTGTTTCAATTTTTCTTGAAGCTGTCCGCCTTCTCCCCAGTCTCCGTGCATGGCAATAAAAGCCCCCTCGAAATCTTGAACTTTATCGACATCAGCAAGAGACTGAAGATCTAAAATTTCGGCCTCATAACCTGATTCAATCAAAGCGTCATAAACAGCTTTACCGCTTTTGAGAGAGACATCTCTTTCTTTACCGTCACCGCCACATAAAACCGCAACATGTTTTCCTTCAAACATAAAAATAAAATCCTCACTTTCCAATAAAATTATAACGAGTTAGCAAGCATTTGAACTTTTTTCAGAGTAAGTCCAGAACATTTAGCTATTTCTTCAAATGTCAGTTTGCCAAGACTTATGAGATTCAAGACAAAATTTTCTTTTGCTTCCTGATTCTTTTTCTCAGCGTTCTTTTCAGCTTTCTCTATAGCCTTCTTAACAGCTTTTTCCTGTCTTTCCTCAAAATAATTACTCACAATTATTTCTCCTTCCTCTTCTTTCAAAAATTTTACACGTGCTGCAAGACGTGGAAAATACATATCATCGGCTTTCGTACAGTGTAAATCATGAATCAATTTCCAAATTTCTGTTCCGTCATCTTCAGCCGAACCATTAATATAAATTACGTGCGAGCCATCGTCAAAAGGTTTTAACGCTCCG
>JAFSKE010000116.1 GCA_017449135.1 Synergistaceae bacterium | reverse complement strand
TGAAAATCCGTTTTTGTTCGTTCCATTTTAATCCGGTCTGAAAACCTACAAGATTATATAAAGTTCCGTCAAAATTATCCTGCCTTAATTGAACTGCTGCATAAGGTTCATGATCAGTTCGGGGATTTATTAAGCCTCTCGGTTTCATAGGACCAAATCTTAACGTGTCAACTCCCCTGTCTGCTATTGCTTCAACAGGCATACAACCCTCAAAATATTTTCCTTTCTCGAAATCATGCGGCAAATTTCTTTCGGCTTTGATTAATTCATTGTAAAAATTCAAGTATTCTTCTTTATTCAACGGACAGTTAATATAATCGTCTCCACGTCCGTAACGTCCAGAAACAAAAACTTTGTCGAAGTCAATGCTTTCTTTCAGTATTACAGGTGCTACAGCGTCATAAAAATAGATCTGTTCGCCTGCGAGGGATTTTAATTTTTCAGCGAGTTTATCCGAAGTCAGAGGCCCAGTAGAAATTATTGCAATGTCATCAGGAATTTGAGTATATTCCTCACGAATTAATTTTATGTTTTCGTTAGAATTTATTTTTTCAGTTACAAGTGTCGAAAATTTTTCACGGTCAACTGCTAAAGCTCCTCCGGCAGGAACTTGTGAAGCCTTTGCACATGACAAAATTAATGAATTCGCCATCTCCAATTCTTCTTTCAAAATTCCCGCCGCCGTAATCCGATCGTTTTTGTTTTCAGAGCCAAGTGAATTACTGCAAACTATTTCGGCAAGCAATTCAGTTTTGTGTGCAGGTGTCAATAATTTCGGCCTCATCTCGTAAAGTTCAACTTCAATTCCGCGATTTGAAATCTGCCACGCTGCCTCACAACCAGCTAATCCTCCGCCAATAACTTTAATTTTATTCATTTTTATTCATTGGCCGAATTATTTTGAGTTTTATATTTGCATTTTAAGCAGTAAATCGTTGAGCCTCTGACATATAAATCTTCTCCGCACTCCGGACATTTTTCGCCCGCCGGTCTGTTCCATGCAAGATAATCGCAATCTGGATAACGTGAACAGCCGTAAAATGTTTTACCTGCTTTTTTGCTTTTACGTTTTATAATTTCGCCTTTTCCGCATTTAGGACAGGTTACGCCGATTGATTCAAGAATTGGACGTGTGTATTTGCATTCAGGATAGTTTGAACACGCTATAAATTCTCCAAATCTCCCACGCTTTTTAACTAAGTCATGGCCGCAATCGGGACACTTTTCGCCTATTGGTTCGGGATCAGGCAGCGGAACTTTATCAGCACCTTGAGCTTCTTCGAGAGTGTTTGAAAATTCTCCCCAGAACTCACTGACTACATCGAGCCATTTCCTTTGAGCCTCTTCGACTTCATCAAGTTCCTTTTCCATTTGAGCCGTGAAACCTGCATCAACGATTGATGAGAGATCTTTGCGGTTAAAATATTTTGCGAGAAATTCATCAACGGTCATTCCTAATGCTGTTGGGCAAAATCTTTTTTCCTCGTTCTTTTCGACATAACCCCTTGAATCCAAAGTCCCCGCAATCGTTGCATATGTTGAAGGTCTGCCAACGCCGTTTTCCTCAAGAATTTTAATCAATCCTGCTTCGGAATATCTTGCTGGAGGTTTTGTGAATTTCTGATCGCTTTTTGTTCTGATTAGTGTTAATTCAGTTTTCTCTTTGACCTTTGAAATTTCGCTGCCCTTCAAATCCAATGGCCATAAAGCACTCCAGCCGTCAAAAACTAAAATTTCGCCTTCCTGTTTAAGTCCGACTTTACCTGCTTCGGCTTTAATTGTTGTCTTTGCACTGATAGCTTCACTCATCTGACTCGCTACAAATCTCCGCCATATCAACGAATATAATTTTAACTGTTCCGGCGTTAAAGTTTCTTCGAGCTTTTCGGGAGTTAAATTTATGTTTGTCGGTCTGATTGCTTCGTGAGCGTCCTGAACTTTTGCACTTTTATTTTGAGCGAAAATATTTGCTTTTTCGGGCAGATATTCAGGCTTATAATTCGATTTTATAAATTCACGACACGCCGATAAAGCCTCTTCCGAAATTCTCTGACTGTCAGTTCTCATGTAAGTTATTAATCCGACATGGCCTGTTCCGGGAATATTAATTCCTTCGTAAAGTGCCTGAGCGATTCTCATCGTGTGAGTCGGTGCAAAACTTAATTTCCTCGATGCTTCCTGTTGAAGTGTGCTTGTCCTGAACGGTGCAGGGGCTGAATGAGCAGAATTTTTTGATTTGCATTCAGTTACGATGATTGAGTTTGCTTTGATTTCGTTAATAATTTCCTCTGCCTTTTCCTGAGTGTTTATTAATAACGGCAATGAATTTTTCATCAAAGTTTTTCCGTCAAATTTTTCCGCTCTGAGTTCGTATAGATTTTGTGAATTTTCGCACTCTGCAATGATTACCCAGTAAGGATCGGGAACGAATTTTTGAATTTCCCTTTCACGTTCGCAGATTAAATTTAACGCAACCGACTGAACACGCCCAGCCGACAACCCATAACGTATTTTTTTCCATAATAGCGGACTCAAAGTATAGCCGACGAGTCTGTCAAGAACTCTTCGTGCCTGTTGAGCGTCAACTTTATTTACATCAATATAATCAGGATTATTTACGGCAGTTTTAACGGCTTTTTCGGTAATTTCGTAAAATCTTACTCTGCATTTTTCGGATTTATCAACCCCCAAGACTTCTGCTAAATGCCATGCAATAGCTTCACCCTCACGGTCAGGGTCTGAGGCTAACAATACACTTTTTGAACTTTCAGCGAGTTTTAATAATTCGTTTTTCAGAGCTGCCTTGCCCTGAACCAAAATATATTCCGGCTCGAAATTATTTTCGATGTCGATAGCAAGTCTCGATTTCGGTAAATCTTTAATGTGGCCTTTGCTTGATTTTACGACATAAGTTTTTCCGAGCATGTTCGAGAGTGTAGCGGCCTTTGAAGGAGATTCGACGATGATTAAAATTTTGTCGCCCTTTTTGACTGCTTTAGCTTTCGTTGTCTTTGTTGCTTTCGTCGTTGTTTTTTTCGTTTTAGTTTTAGCTGTGTCAGTAGCTTTTTTAGTTTTAGTTTTCTTTTCGGACACAGACTTTTTTGACGCTGGAATGATATTTCAACCTACCCTTCGATTAAATAAAGATAAAAAATTAAACTGCGATATTTTACATTATATAATCGAAATTTCTATAATTCGGACTGTTATAATTTCCAAAAAAATAAAAGGGGCTGGAAAATTTTTAATGAATGTTTTTGAAAGAATGTTAAATACTCAGGCTTTAATGTTTATTTACGTCATGACCGGCGTAATCATGGCGAAAACTAAAATCTTGAAACACGAAGGCCGATCAAGTTTTATAAATTTACTGCTGAATATAACACTGCCTTGCATGGTCTTAAATTCTTTTAACGTTGACACAGATATTAATCAGTTAATCGCTGCAGGAGAAATTATAATTATTGCTTCAATATGTTTTTTTGTTTCGTGGGTTTTAGGAAAAATTTTTTGGCGAAATTCACCTCCAAATCGTAAAGCCGTTTTAGAATTTGCGACAATGTTTTCAAACGCAGGAAATGCAGGAATGCCGATTGTAGCGTCAGTGTTCGGAGTTGAAGGAGTTTTTTATGCGTCATTTTTTCTTTTGCCCGCAAGAATTTTAATTTGGACAGTCGGATTATCTTTATTTGTTGACGGCGGAAATTTTAAGGACAAACTAAAAATTTTGCTCAAAACTCCAAGCCTTGACGTTGTGTTTATCGGGATTGCTTTAATGTTTTTACCGTTCAAACTGCCTTCAGTACTTTCTACAGCAATTAAAAATATCGGAGACATGACGGGGCCGTTATCGATGATGATAATCGGTGCAGCACTCGGAGAATCGAATTTGAAATCAGCATTTGACATTGACGCATTCAAATTAACAGCAATGAGATTAATAATTCAGCCTTTATTATTTTTGTATGTTTTAAGATATTTGGGAATACCTGAAATTTTATGGCAGGTAACAGTAATTTTGACTGCAATGCCGGCAGCTGCAAACACCGAAATTATCGCTGAAATGTACGGAAAAGATTATCAGTTCGCTGCAAGATGTGTTGTAGTTTCGACAATAATTTCACTTGTAAGCGTTCCGATTTTGACGTTATTATTTTAATTTATGTTATTCTTTATGAAAAATATTTGAGGAGGAAAAATTTTTATGTTTGGTTATGGTTACGGATTAGATCCTACGATTATAATTGTTATTCCGGCAATTTTATTATCGATGTGGGCACAGTCAAGCGTTCAATCAACTTTCAACAAATACAGCAGAGTTATGGCAAGAAATAATGTTACTGCTGACAGTGTCGCACGAAATCTTTTAGGTCTTTACGGAATGTCAAACATGCCTGTTAATCATGTAAGCGGAAATTTAACGGATCATTACGATCCAAGAAACAGAACTTTGAATTTATCTGACAGTGTTTACGGAGGCCGAAGCATTGCAGCAATCGGTGTAGCAGCTCACGAAACAGGACACGCAATTCAACATCTCGAAACATATTCGCCTTTAATGTTCAGAAATTCAATCGTTCCTGTCGTAAATATCGCAACAACAGCATCAACTCCGTTATTTTTCGTCGGGCTTTTAATGTCAAATTCACTTTTAATTAACATCGGAATTATGTTATTCACGGCTGCATTAGTTTTTCACCTTGTAACACTTCCTGTTGAAATTAATGCAAGTTCAAGAGCCTTAAAACTTCTGGAGCAGACTAATACATTAACACCTGATGAACTGGCAGGAGCGAAAAAAGTTTTGACTGCTGCGGCATGGACATATATTGCTGCTGCTGTAACGAGTGCTTTAACATTGGTGAGAATGATTTTAATCAGCAGATCCCGGAGACGTTAAATTTTTATCATGCGTGGAATTGAAGCTGCATTAAAAGTTTTAACCGGGAATCAAAATACAATTTTTGCGTCAGAGGCTCTCAGAAAATTAGCAGATAGTGAAAAAATGAAAGCCCCTGACATTTCGCTTGCTTCGTCATTGATTTATATATTCATGAGGAAGCGTGAATTATGGGAAAAAATTTTATCGGACGGAAGATTTTTAAGTTCTAAGGAAAAATTGCCTTTGCCCGTTAATATTGCAATTATTATGGGTGTCGGAGGAATTTTAGAGTTAAGGCGTTTTTCGGTCGGAGTTTTAATCAACGGAATAATTGAATATCTTAAACAAAATAAATTTACGAAATACTCAGGTGTTGTTAATGCCGTTCTGCGAAAAATAATTGAAGACGGCGAAAACATAATTTCAAAATACAAAAATTCACCTTCAATCGAGAATAAAGCCTTGTTTTCAGGTGTCCCATTATGGACTATGCCTGCATGGAATAAAACTTGGAATAAATCCGAATTAAAAGAAATTTTTGAGATGTTCAACATTCCCTCATATTCGAGCGTTAGAAATTCAGACGGGAGTATAACAAGACTAAATGAAACAGTTTTGCCGAAAAATCTCGAAGGTTTTAACGAAGGCTTAGTTACTGTACAATCTGAAAGTTCGATTTTGGCCGCGTCTCTCGTAAAAAAATTTTATTCGGGTAAAAATATGATTTTAGATATGTGTTCCGGACGTGGAGTTAAAGCCGGTCAGGTTTTGCAGGAAAATCAAAACTCAAAAATCGAATGCTGGGAATTATCCGAAAAACGTTCAAAGAGTGCCGAAAACGAATTAGAGAGATTAAAAGTTAAAGATCGTGCGTCATTCAAAGTCGGAAATGCTTTGACTCTTGAATCCGAAAATAAATTCTCGTTTATAATGCTTGATGCTCCCTGTTCGTGTTCTGGAACTTGGAATCGTAAGCCCGAATCAAAATGGCGTTTAGACTGGAAAAAATTTGATAATCTCGTTATGACACAGAAAAAATTATTGGAACGTGCCATAAATTTATGTGAGAACGGCGGAAATATTTTATACATCACGTGCAGTTTATTAAAACAGGAAAATGAATTTGTTGTTGCCGAAATACTTTCAAAATATCCTGACTGCACAGAAATTTCAAGTTTAATAGATTGGAATGATAAAAAAGTTTTTCGCAGGGGCAAACCTTACGGGATTTATATTTTACCGTGTAATTCATGGCTTGACGGTTTTTACTGTTCGTTGATAATGAAAAAATAAAAAGGAGAAAATAATTTATTTAATATGGCTACATTTCGTAAAGTAAAAGAAAGTAATTTTATCGATTTTTGCAGTGAGTGTTCAGCTCAGGACGTTTTGAACGCAATCCAGGAAGGCTTTAACGTTAATGCTCAAAATGAATTTGGCTCGACAGCTTTGGACTTGGCTGCAAGATATAACAAAGATGCTGAAGTCGTAAGAACATTAATTAAAGCTGGTGCAAACGTTAATTATCAGGCTTATGACGGCAACACTGCCTTAATGTGGGCATCAACTGACGGAACACTTGAAATTATAAAAATTTTGCTTGATGCCGGTGCTGATGTCAACGCTGTACGTCCTGACGGTTTAACTTCATTGCACGGAGCTGCAAGGAAAAATTCTCCCGAAGTTATTAAAACTTTATTGGCAGCAGGTGCAAATGTAAATGTTAAGGATTCAATCGGAATGACACCTCTTTTATGTGCTGCAATGAGCAATCCTAATCCCGAAGTAATTGATATTTTGATTGACGCAGGAGCTGACGACGCTAAAAGCAATAACGGGAACACTGCTTTAATTTTGGCTTCCCGCTGGAACGTTCCCGAAGTTGTCGAAGCATTATTAAAAGCCGGTGCAAACTTTATGATAAAAAATTCAGAGGGTAAAATTGCTCTTGATTATGCACGAGAAAATGAAAAGTTGAATAATTCAAATATTGTCTCGAGACTTGAAAAATTAATTTCAATCTCAATGGGAGGGGAATAAAAGTTGAATAAACATAAAGGCGGTATTGTAGGATTTGTATTCTTCCTCGTAGTCCTCACGATTTTTGCATCAGGAGCTGTTGCGGTTTACATAATTTTCATGAATCCCGAAGCAAAAACTAAAGTTCCTCAATTCGTGGGGCTTTCAAATTCCGAAGCTGTAGCACAGGCTGAAAGATTAGATTTAATTCTCCAGCTCCAGCCGGTAGCTTCGACATTACCCGAGGGAAGAGTTTTGGCACAGTCTCCGGGTGCAGGCTCGGAATTGAGAAAAGGTTTAGTTGTTGTTTTGCAGGTCAGTCAAGGCGGAGAACTTCATGCAATCCCTGACGTAAAAGGAAAAACTTTGTCGCAGGCTCAAAACGAAATTAAATCAGGCGGTTTTGCATTGGGCGATGTCATTAAAATTAATGAAGCCAATGTTAAACCCGGAACTGTAATTGCTCAAAGTCCGGCAGCTCCTGCAAACGTTGCTTCAGGGCGAAAAATTGATTTACTTGTCCAGGCCGGTGCATCTTCAAATTCAAATTCAACTGCTACAGTTCCTGATGTTAATCGTATGACTGAATCAGAAGCGAGAAATTTACTTGAAACAAGCGGAATCAAAGTTCAGGCAGTCGAAAGAGTTTACAGCCCGTTACTTCCGGAAGGTCTTGCAATCGAAACTAAACCCGGTGCGGGAAGTACTTTGCGTGCAGGTCAGGGAGTAACTTTGAAACTTGCAACTCAACGAAGGCCGGCAGGATTTATGGACGGAAATTCAGCTTCAAATTCAAATTCAAGTGTCAGGCGTGTTACGAGTCAGCAAAACGAAAATCAGACTCCTACACCTTCAACAGCTCAAACACAGACTCAAACTAAGACAGCAAATTCAAACAGGGGTGTTACAGTTTCAGTCGGAGGACAGGAAGATGTCATAATCGGCGACAATTCAAAAACAGAACCCATAAAAACAACTGTGGATACATCGACACAAAAAAATTCGACACCTTCGACAGCTAAAACAGAAACACAGGCAAAAACGCAGACTTCACAGGCTTCAAGTTCTTCGGGCGGAGGAAGTAAGACAGCAAGAATCCGTTATGTAGTTCCCCCGATAATATCAAAACCAATGGATTTAAGAATCGAAATTACAGATCCTGCGGGAAAACGTGAAGTTATGAATCGTCAGGTTAAAGGCGGAGAAAGTATCAACACCACTGCTAAATATTCACAGGAATGTGTGATAAGTATATATTTAGGCGGTGAATTTGTATGGCAGGAAAGGCAGAAGTGATTATTTTGACAAAAATGCATAAAGTTTTTTTGGCACCTTCAATTTTGAGTGCAGACCCTTTGAATATTTCAGGTTCGATTGACGGCCTCGAAAATAATTTCGACTGGCTCCACGTTGACATTATGGACGGTCACTTTGTGAAAAATTTATCTTTCGGAGCTGAAGTTGTTTATGCTTTGAGGAAAAAATATCCGGATTTATTTTTGGACGTTCATTTAATGATTGATAAACTGGAAACGATTTTGCCGATTTTCATGAAACCAAACGGAGCATCATTGATTACGATTCACGCTGAAACAGACTCGCATTTTTTACATGCCTCGCTAAGCGAAATTAAAAAAGCAGGTTTTCAGGTCGGAATTTCGTTGTGTCCTCCAACTCCAGTAAGTGCCATTGAAAACGTAATTGATTTAGTTGATTTAGTTTTGATAATGTCAGTTACGCCCGGCTTCGGAGGTCAGAAATTTATTGAGAACTCACTCAAGAAAGCTCACGAACTTGTAAGCCTTCGTGAAGTCAATAAATTAAATTACAAAATCGAAATTGACGGAGGAATCAATGCCGATAATTTTATACGTGTCGCAAAAGCCGGTGTTGATGTTCTTGTAATGGGAAGTGCAGTTTTCGGAAATGAAAATCCCGCAATGCTGCTCAAAAAAATGAAATCGCAGTTAAAGGAAGAAGTTGAAACATTTTGATAGAAAATACTGAAGCCCTTGTTGAACTTGGGCAAATTTTGAGGGAACGCCGTGAAGATGCAGGAATGACCATCGAGACGGTATTTGACAGAACTAAAATCAGACTTGAATACTTGCAGGGGATTGAAAACGGAGATTATACCGACTTTCCCGAGCTTGTATACATAAAGGGATTCATTCGCACTTATCTGAAATTAATCGGTGCTGAAGATCTACAGGAAGATTTTAATACTCAGCTTACGAGGGCAGAACGTTCCGACAGACCCGACAGACAAGACAGAATCGGACGAAATCAACAGAAAAAACAGCAGGAAAATCGTGAACAGAAAGCAATGAATACACTTTTGGGCAATGGCTCATCACTCCCGAAAGGTTTTAAGCCCGTCTCGCATTTCTGGTTATTCTTAGTCTTAATCTGTGCATTGGTCGGAACAGGTGCTTATGTCTGGTACGCAATGAATTATAACGGATTGGATTTAAGAAATTTGAAACTCTTTAATTTTTCCGGGAATAATACTCCTGTCTCAATTTCCGAAAATTTATCGGACGATGTAAATGTCATAACCGAAATTGAGGAAATCGAAATTACATCTGAGGAACCCGTAATCTCAAAGGAACCTGAACCAGTGAAAATTACGCCTTCACTCGAAATTCATGCTGTTAATGACGTTTGGTTAAGTGTAGCGTTCGGAAATTCACAGCCTGTTTATCGAAGGACTTTGAAGCGGGGAGACTCAATGCGTTGGGAATTGAAAGAACCTGCGAGAGTCGTAATCGGGAGACCAACTGCGGCACAAATAATCTTGAACGGAAAAGATTTAGGAGTCGCCAATCCAAGAGCTAAAAAGTCTGAAACATATGTTTATGAGTTAGACGGAACATTTAGAAAAATAAAATGATGTTATAATCTGGAAATTATTTTATTTTGGAGGTAAGTTAATTTATTATGCCTGAAAATACAAGAGAAACATTTGCAAGCCGTTTAGGATTTATATTTTTGTCCGCAGGCTGTGCAATAGGTTTAGGAAACGTTTGGAGATTTCCATTCATCACCGGCAAATATGGCGGAGCAGCGTTTGTGTTGCTTTACATAATATTTTTGCTTTTCTTTGCCTTGCCGATTATGGTAATGGAATTTTCCGTCGGCCGTGCTTCAAAACAGAGTCCTGCGAGATCGTTTGCTGTTTTGCGTCCTGATCATAAAGTCTGGTCGTTATGGGGTTATGTAGCATGGGCAGGAAATTATCTGCTGATGATGTTCTACACGACAGTTACCGGCTGGATGATTGCTTACACTTATCATTCAGCAGCGGGGAATTTGTCTGTTCTTAAATCAGAGGAAATCGGAAAATTTTTCGGCGGACTCTTGGCAGACCCTAACGCAATGGTTTTCTGGATGGCAATTTCAGTAATAATCGGTGCAGTAGTATGTTTCTTGGGACTTCGTAAAGGTGTCGAGAGAATTACGAAACTCATGATGTGCGGATTATTAGTAATCATGATTGCACTTGCCGTACGTTCAGTAACTCTTGAGGGAGCTGACAAGGGACTTGAATTTTATCTA
This sequence comes from Synergistaceae bacterium, assembly GCA_017449135.1. Classification (GTDB taxonomy): domain Bacteria; phylum Synergistota; class Synergistia; order Synergistales; family Aminobacteriaceae; genus JAFUXM01. The sequence goes on along the minus strand of JAFSKE010000116.1, from coordinate 5,705 downwards.
AAACCCGATTTTTCAAAATTAACATCTGAAGGCTTAGGAACAACTCTATATGCAGCATTGGGACAGGCATTTTTCACGTTGAGCTTGGGAATCGGTTCAATGGCGATTTTCGGTTCATACATTGAGAAAGACAGATCTTTATTCGGAGAAAGTTTAATCGTAACAGGGCTTGATACTTTTGTAGCTTTGACGGCAGGATTAATAATTTTCCCTGCATGTTTCGCATATGGAATTAACCCTGACGCAGGACCCGGATTAATTTTCGTAACACTCCCGAATATGTTTAATCAGATGCCTAACGGTAAAATCTGGGGAACATTATTCTTCCTGTTCATGAGTTTTGCGGCACTTTCGACAGTTATTGCGGTTTTTGAAACAATCGTAGCATGTTTTATGGATCGTTTAGGCTGGAGTCGCAGATTTTCAGTAATTTTCATGGCCGTTACAATTTTCGTTCTCTCAATTCCTTGTGCATTGGGCTTTAACGAATGGTCATTTATTCAGCCTCTCGGAGAAGGTACAGGAGTTTTAGATTTAGAAGATTTCATAGTCAGTAATAACTTATTACCGATCGGATCAATAGTTTATTTATTATTCTGTGTAACACGTTACGGCTGGGGCTGGGATAATTTTGTCAAAGAGGCCGACGAAGGAACAGGATTAAAATTCCCGAAAGCATTAAGATTTTATTTCACTTTTGTAGTTCCAGTAATAATGTGTGTAGTTTTAGGTGTCGGATATTATCAGACATTCGCAAAATAATTTTTAGGAGAAGATTTATTGATGGATAACAGAGAAACATTAGGCAGTCGTTTAGGATTTATATTTTTGTCCGCAGGCTGTGCAATAGGTCTGGGGAATGTTTGGAGATTTCCATTTATAACAGGACAATATGGCGGAGCTGCTTTTGTTTTGATTTACATATTTTTCCTGTTATTCCTTGCTTTGCCGATTTTAGTAATGGAATTTGCTGTCGGCCGAGCTTCACAACGAAGTGTAAGTCAATCATTCGCAGTTCTTGCTCCCGAAAAAAAATTATGGTCTTTATGGGGGTACGCAGGCTGGATAGGCTGTATTCTGCTAATGATGTATTACACGGTTGTTGCTGGCTGGATGATTGCATACACATGTTATGCCTTGTCGGGAACGCTCGAAAATTTGAATCCTGATGAAGTCGGAGCAGTTTTCGGAAATTTAGTTTCAGACCCTGAACGAACAGCTTTATGGCTTTATGCGGCAGTCTCAATTGGATTTGTAGTATGTTGTGCGGGACTTCGCAGCGGAGTTGAAAGAGTTACAAAAATTATGATGGCAGGATTATTAATAATCATGATAGCTTTAGCCGTAAGATCTTCAACTTTGGAAGGCGCAGAAAAGGGATTAACTTTTTATTTGAAACCTAATTTTGAAAGTTATTCGACAGCCAAAGGATTTTGGACGAGCGTTTATGCAGCACTGGGACAATCATTTTTCACTCTCGGACTTGGAGTCGGGAGCATGGCAATTTTCGGTTCGTACATAAGCAAAGAAAAATCACTTATGGGCGAAAGTTTAATCGTAACAATTCTTGACACGTTCGTAGCATTAACAGCCGGATTGATAATTTTCCCTGCGTGTTTTGCATATGGAATAAATCCGGGAGCCGGGCCGGGATTAATTTTTGTTACACTTCCGAACATGTTTAACTCAATGCCTAACGGGAGAATTTGGGGAACATTATTTTTCCTGTTTATGAGTTTTGCAGCGTTGTCAACAGTGATTGCGGTTTTTGAAAACATAATTGCCTGCTTCATGGATAAATTCGGCTGGGGGCGTGTACGTTCTTCAATCGTAACATGCGTAGGAATTTTCATTTTGTCGCTTCCCTGTGCATTTGGATTTAATATCTGGTCAGGTTTTCAGCCATTAGGTAACGGGACAAACGTTTTAGATCTGGAAGATTTTATTTTGAGCAATAATATTTTACCGATTGGAACGACAATATATTTATTATTCTGTGTAACACGTTACGGCTGGGGCTGGGATAATTTTATTAAAGAAGTTGACGCAGGAACAGGATTAAAATTTCCGAAATTCCTTCGAGCTTATTTAACTTACGTAGTGCCGATTATAATGCTTGTGATTTTCATTGCAGGTTATTACGAAAAGTTCTTTTAATGTGTAAACCTCTCCGTTTGCGGGGAGGTTTTATTTATTTTTTCCATTTCTGAATAAACAGCCAGCCCTGCCATAATCCGAAAGCCGTTACAAAAATCATCGCAATCAATGAGAGAAAAATATTAAATCCCTTTTGAGTGAGCCAATTTGAGAGCCAGACACCTAAAAACGCATAACCTGCAACAACTAATCCGGCCGATAAAACTTTTCCGAATAAAATTAAATCCCGAAAATTATTTTTGTTGAGCTTCATTTTTATTTTTTCCTCCAAATTACGATACATTTTGAAGAATCTTCACCGCCGTAAAAATTTAATTCAGGTTTTGTGAGTTTTAATTTCCGCAGTTTTTTATCAGCCTGTGAAATCTCTTCGTGAACTTTTTTTCCTTTGAATGTCATAATTTTCCCGCCGATTTTTACGAGAGGTTCAAGAAGTTCAATCGTAATTTCAGCGGACGCAACAGCCCTCGCACATGCAAGATCGAAAATTCGAGAATTAACCTTTGCAAAATCTTCACACCGTGAACAGACGATTTCAACATTTTTAATTTCGAGAGCGTCAACAATATTTTTCATGGCCGAACATTTTTTGTTAATGCTGTCTAAGAGCGTGATTTTCAAGTCTGGTCTGCAAACCGCCCAAACAATTCCGGGTAATCCTCCGCCACTTCCGACATCAATAACATTTCCTGATTCAGGCAAAAATTTTATTGATTCCTCACAGTCCGAAATCTGCAAATTAAAAATTTCCTCAGCTCCGCGAGTCCCCGTTAATCTTGCAGTTTTGCATTCGTCGAGTAATTCGGCAAATTTATATAACGTGGATTTTTGAAGGTTCATAACGGTCTTCCTGAGGGTGTTTATTCTTCGGATAACCTACGGGAATTAACGTGAAAGCTCTGAAGTTTTCGGGAAGGTTCAAAATTTTTTCAACTTCTTTCATTCTGTCTTCAAGAGGTGCAATCCCCAACATTACGGCACCGAGTCCGAGTTCTTCGACTTCAAGCAAAATATTTTCTGTAGCAATGGCCATGTCAATTTGAACCATCATAGGGGCAGCGAGATTATCAGTTCTATAACACGGAATTATTACAACGGGAGCATTTTTAGCAGGTGTTGCGTAGGGAGTAACTTCTGATAATTGCGAGATTATTTTTTTGTCTGTAGTAACATAAAATTCCCAAGGCTGTTGATTAACTGCTGATGGAGCAGCCATTGCAGCACGTAAAATTTTCACGATTAAACCGTTTTCAACGGGCTTATCTTCAAATTGTCTTACACTTACACGATTAAAAATTGCGTTCATAAATTAAATTACCTCCTTAGAATTTTTTATTTCTTCCCAACATTTTTCAAGATAAGGCTGTATCATGTTGATTACTTTTTCGGCATACTCAATCATTATTTTTGCTCTATCAGGTGAAACTTTGTAAAAATCTTCGTAATCAGCATTAGTTCTCATTCTGAAAGCTGTTCTTATCATGTCAGAGATACTGCCGCTGAAAATTTTTGTTTTGACGTAATTACGATTGAAATATGAAATCACGCTTGAATGTTTTGAAGCCTCGAATCCGTCAAGCGATGTAACTGCCAGCATAGCATAAAATACGGCATAATATGAACGATTAGCAGAAGCATTTGTATCGCCGTAATCAAAAATATTTTTTGCCGTGTCCAACGTTGTTTTTGCACGTTCAAAACGATATTTTGACAAATCTAAATTTATTCCTTTGTCCATAATATAATTCCTTCCTTTTCAATATTGCCGTAAAGGGATATTGCAGACTTCCAAATGTTGAAATAATTTTCTTCAATCATTTTAATCGAAAACAAAGTGTCATGTTTAAGATCAAGTTTTGAAAATGTACGATCAAATTTATCTTCTTCAAATTCATCAATTTTTCTCCTCGTCAGCACCGCAATATCGACATCAGATTCCCAAGTGTTGTCTCCTCGTGCAACTGAACCGTACAAAATTATTTTTACGACATCATCGCCCAAAAGTTTTAATATCGTTTTCACGACTTCGTCAAACATTTCTTTGTCGTCTTTGCTTTTCTTTTCGGGAAAATACATTTTTACCTCCTTAACTTTTTACACTGACAAATATTTTTTTGCGATAGAGTTCAACTGTTCCTTTATCATCGCAAAATCCGAATCTAAATTCAAAGTCCTCACAGCTATTTTATTCCCGCTCATTCGATATTCATTCTCAGGGTAAATATCCTCATCTGTCTTAGCATACAGCAACATTCCCGAAACTTCATGCGGTTTATCGGCAAGTTCTGTCTCTTTATTCTTGACGTAAGTAAATATCTGATACATATTACCAGAATGAATTTTGTGTTTATTATAGTTAATTTGTGTCGAATGAGAGTAATATTTTGCGTCGATTATCAATATTTTTTCCGAATATGTCAGCATAACATCTGTTTTCATAACAGGCAGCATTGCGTTCACTTCATCATCTAACTGCCAGAAAATTTGCGACGCATTAACTTTAACTTGGGGAAATTCTTTTCGGTAATATTCAAGAATAAATTTCTCGTATAAACGATTCATTCTCTGTTCGTCAAGAAAATCCATGAGCTTTTTTGTCCCGTCGGATTGAGTCTGCAAAAGTCCCTTGATAATCAGGTAACAAATTGAAATCAGCATTTGATACGTTTGATTATTTCGGTTGTAGTTAAGATTCCAATTTATTAAGTCTAAATCAATAGTATTCACGTCATCAAAAAATACTGACAGTTTCCGAAGTTTTTTCTTTCTCGCTTTTGTAATGTCAGAACGCAGAAGAAGCATGATTGTAGATTTTATAATACGATTCATGTACGAATTAACCGAAAAATCATCATAAGAACATACAGCCTGTTTTTTGTAAAACGCCAGAACTTTAACAGACTCCGAAATATCTATTCTCCCTCGAAGCGAAGATAATAATTCCGTTTTCGGTATATATTCCTTTTGAAGGCCGCGTTTAATTTGACTGCTGACACCGTGAATAAGAATCTCAGCACACAATTCCGCAGCATTTTCAAATTCCTCCGTTGCGATGTTCCTGTAGCCCTGCCCGTTTAGAACTTTGAAAGCATATGCAAGCATGTAATAAATGTTGCGTATTTTAATCACTTTATTGAACGCCTCAAAATTTCAGAGTAGTTTTTTACTTTTGCGGGATCGTCAAACCAGTATTCTTTAAGCAATGGAATAATCTCGTATTCTAAAATATTTGATAAAGCATTATCGTTAATTTCTGTGAGATTACAAAAATAACTGTGTCCGATGCAAAATCCCTCGCCCAATGATTCATCTTCAGCAATAGCAATATTCAACTGTTCAATATTTTGAATCAGATTATCAAATTTTGTGCTGTTCAAGGATTTTTGATAGTTCCTGAAACCTTCCGAGTTAAACGCCGGCTTAATTTCGTAAAAAGCAAACCGTCTTCGTAAAGCGTAATCCAACATTGCAAGGCTTCGATCCGCAGTGTTCATCATTCCTATTATGTAAACGTTATCAGGAACGGAAAATGTTTCGTTAGAATAAAG
>JAFSKE010000115.1 GCA_017449135.1 Synergistaceae bacterium | reverse complement strand
GAACGGCCTGCATTTCGCAATGAACTTGTTACGACAATTCCTCCGAGCGAGATAACACTGACTTCGCTTGTCCCTCCGCCAATATCAATTACCATACAGCCATTAGGTTTATCAATCGGAAGTCCGACACCTAATGCGGCACTGATAGGCTCTTCGACAACATAGGCTTCACTTGCTCCGGCTCCCAAAGTTGCATCGATTACGGCTTTTCTTTCAACTTCGGTTACTTCAGCGGGAATCGAAATTACGACTCTTGGGTGAACCATGAAAGAACTGTTTGAACTCACACGTTTCAAACAAAATTTTAACAATTCCTGAGTCATGTCGAAATTCGCAATAACTCCCCCTTCAAGAGGCCAAATTGCTTCGATACCGTGAGGAACTTTTCCCAACATTGCTTTTGCGTCATTTCCGACAGCAATAATTTCGTATCCTTCAGCTCTTGGTAATTTTTTTGCGGCGATTGCTGAAGGCTCACTTAAAACAATTCCTTTATCTTTTACATACACAACTATGTTGGAAGAACCTAAATCGATTCCAACGTCCATTCCCAACATTCCAGAAAAATATTTGAACATCTTTGTTACTATTCCCCTTTAATTTATCTCGGCCAATAAGGATTCATTTCCCGCTCTTCGCCAATGCTTGTATCAGGCCCATGACCAGGTAAAACATGTAAACTGTCGTGAAGTTCAGAAAGACGTTTCAATGAATTTTCAAGTTTTACCTCGTCTCCGCCTTCAAGGTCTGTACGCCCGACGCTTTGAGCAAATAATGTGTCGCCGGAAATTAATACGCTGTGATTTTCAGAGTCAGTTATCAAATAACAAACGCTTCCTTCAGTATGGCCGGGAGTTTCAATGACTTTTATTTTGTAGCCTGAAAATTCAATTAACCGCCCGTCATCAACAGTTTTGAAATTTTCGATTCCGTTACATTTTACACGCAACAACGACTGCAAAGATTTTGAAGGGTGTTTTAACGAAAATGAATCTTTGCTGCCGATATAAATATTATCGCCTACCATTGGGACAAAATCATGAATGCCTGCAATGTGATCTATATGACCGTGAGTTAATAAAACCATTTTCAAGTTCAAATTTTTTTCGGCCATGAATTTTTTTACGTCTTCAGTATCTCCGCCGGGATCAACGAAAAATGCGTCTCTCGTTCCTTCGTCCCAGAATAAATATCCGTTCGTCCATAATGCCCCTAATGGAAATCTTTTATAATTCATGTCTCTAATCTCCTTTCGGACTGTCAATTATAAATGTTAAAGGCCCATCGTTAATAATTTCAACTTCCATGTCTGCACCAAATTCACCGCAGGAAACTTTTTTTAATCCCATGCTTTTAACTTTTTCGACAAAATAATTATAAATTCTTTCGGCTTCGTCGGGTTTTGCTGCGTCTGTAAATCCGGGTCTCCTGCCTTTTGTTGTTGCATAAAGCGAAAATTGAGAGACTAATAAAATTTCTCCGTCAATGTCTTTCAATGAAAGATTTATTTTTCCCTCATCGTCAGCAAAAATTCTCAGATTAACCATTTTGTCAGCGAGCCAATCTGCGGATTTTTCAGTGTCGCCGTGAGTTACTCCGATTAAAACACACATTCCCTGATTGATTTCACGTTTTTCATTTCCGTTTATGATTACCGATGAGCGTTTTACACGTTGAATTACAATTCTCATTTTTTATTTCTATCCTCTCGTAACTTCCATAATTCCTCTGACTTCGTTTAATTTTGCCATGACTGAATACAAATGTTCAAGATTTCTAACACGCAATTCAATTTTCATTCGCATTAAACTATTTCCGACCATTGTAGCCTTAATTCCTGCGATGCTGCTTCCTTCAAGTGCAAGAGCTTTTGTTGCGTCAGTCAATAAATCCTCTCTGTCTTCTCCTTCAGCTTTTAATCTTGCAGTGTAAAATTTCGTTTTTCGTCCTGAGTTTACACTTTCCTGTACAGCCCAAGAAACTTGGATTTTTCGTTCGTCCTTTTTGTTTACGATACTCGAACAGCCTACACGGTGAATCGTAATTCCACGACGTGCCGAAGCATAACCGACAATCTCATCGCCGGGAACAGGGTTGCAGCAGCTCGCAAGGGTTACGCTGACTCCTCCTTCGCCTTCGACAAGAATATCAGATTTGTTATCTTTTTTATGGACTTCTGGTTCAGCAATTAAATTTATGGGAACGCCCTGCACAGTCTGCGAATTTCTTTGAACGTATGCAAGTGCCAATTTTTGAGCGGCCTCACCTGCACCGATTGCACCGGAACCGACAGAAACTAATTGATCATCGATATTATTAAAATCTTCACGTTTAACATCGGTTAATCCCCTGCGTTTTAATTCACGTTCGATTAATTTCCAGCCACGTTCTAATTTTTCGTCTCTGTCGATTTTCTCTGCCTGTCTGAAATATGCACGGATTTTGCTTCGGGTTTTCGCTGAACTTACGATCTTTAACCAGTCTTTTGAAGGGGAACTTTGAGGGGACGTTAAAATTTTTACGATGTCGCCGTTATGAAGCTGAGTGTTTAATGGAACTATTCGGCCGTTAATCGTTGCACCTGCACAATGATTTCCGATTTCGGTATGGACTGCGTAGGCAAAATCTAAAGTTGTCGAACCGTTTGGCAAAATCATAGGTTTTCCGTCCGGCGTGAAAACATATAATTCACTCGTAAGCAAAATATCACTTTTCAAGATGTCCATAAATTCTTGGGAATTTCCGTTCTGCCCAGCTTCGAGAGCCTGACTTACCCAAATTAATTTAGTGTCCATTTCCTTGTTTAATTTTTTGCTTCCTCCGCCTGATTTATAAACCCAATGTGCGGCGATTCCGTATTCGGCAAAATTATTCATTTCGTAAGTACGGATTTGAACTTCAAGGGGAACGCCGAAAGCCATAACAGTTGTGTGAAGTGATTGATACATGTTGCTTTTAGGGTTTGCAATGTAATCATCAAACTGTCCCGGTATCGGAGTCCAAAGTGCGTGAACGATTCCTAAAACTGCGTAACATGTCGAAACGTCAGAAACTAAAACTCTTACGGCTAAAATGTCATATAAATCATCGAACGAAATTTTTTTTCTCTGCATCTTTTCGTAAATGCTGTAATAATGCTTTGAACGTCCTTTGATTCGACACGGGATATTTTCTTTCTGCAAACGTTTTTCGAGAATGTCTCTTGCCTTGTCAATAACCTCTCCCATTTTCGGCATTCTTTTTTTGACACGGCGTTCGACTTCCGCATAAATATCAGGCTGCAAATATTTGAATGAAAGATCTTCAAGTTCTCGTTTAATCTGATAAATTCCGAGTCTGTGTGCAAGAGGTGCGTAAATTTCCATTGTTTCACGGGCAATTCGTTCACGCTTTTCAGGTTTCATTACGTTTAGAGTCCGCATGTTGTGGAGACGGTCAGCAAGTTTTATCAAAACGACTCTAATATCCTGAGCCATAACGATAAACATTCGACGTAAATTTTCACTCGTTAAATCTTCACGGGACATAAATTCTTTTACGTCATCGCCCGCAAGTTTCGTTACGCCTTTAACAAGATTTTCAACATCAGCTCCGAATTTTTCGATTAAGTCAGCAGATGTCGTGTTTGTGTCCTCAAGAGTGTCATGAAGCAACGCCGCCTCAAGTGTAGCCATGTCCAAGTGCATTCCGGCTAAAATTAAAGCGGCACTCAAAGTATGAACTATGTAGGGGTCTCCCGATTTTCGCAGTTGATTTTTGTGAGCTTCGGCAGCAAACACAAAAGCCTCTCCCAAAACATTCATTTGTTCGGGATTTAACGTTAGCATTGATTTCGCCCATAATTCCTGCCAAATTGAACGAACGCACTCTTTTTTACAATTTTCGGGGATTCGTGAATAAAATTCGTCCCTCAATGAATACATATCGTGCAGATAATTCGAGGAATTATCAATCGAAGGCACACTGCTTATTATTGACGAAAAAGTTTCGTTCAGAGTGAAGCCCTCATCTTCTTTTTTCGGCAAATTAAATCTCTCCTTTCGTTACGGCACAATCAAGAATAAATTGTAATTGTTCCTCGTTCCTCCAATAATCTAATCTTGGGTGATAAATAAAGCCCTGAATCTCGTTAATTTTCTCGGCCATGTCATGAACGCTTGTATTAAATGCCAAGAGTTTAGCTTTGTTAATTTTTACATAACAGTGTCTGCCGTCCTTGCCCAAAGGATTAATTTCGCTCCCGTCGAGAATCTTTTCAATATAAAATTTCGGAGCAGGATTATCATTTCCGAATGGCCCTAAAGCCGACACAGCCCGCCAATCCGAAATTGTTATGTCAGAAGGTGAAATGTCGATTACGGAAGTCAAATTTTCAGGTTTGATTTCGATTTCCGATAAAATTCTTTCAAGTTCTTTACGAACGGCAGCCCAATTCTCAAGCAAAACTGAAAATCCCGCAGCGTATTTATGACCGCCCCAAGCATCAAGCCCGACCTTTTCGGAAATTTCCCTTAAAACTTCAACGGCATTCCCTCCGTCAGGGACTCTCAAAGTTCCTCGAATGACTCGATTTCCGACAGGTGCGGCAAGTGCAATGGGAATTGAATATTGAGCGCAGATTCGACTCGCAACACCGCTCAAAACTCCTATAGGCCACGAAACGTTATACAGAACTTTATTCGTGATTTTTCCCGCAGCTAATCCTTCGTCAATATCGTGAGCAATATTTTCGGTTAATGTCTGACGCTTTTTGTTGATTCTCATTAAGTCGTTGACACAAGTATAAACAGCTTCGTTGTTTCCTGCACCGAGCAAAGCCCTGACACCCGTATCAGCAGTTGCGATTCTTCCGGGAGCGTTGAGACACGGAATAATTCTCATTGATAATTGCTCTTCGTTTAGTTGTGATTTATTAATTCCGAGACAGTCAAATAATGCACTTAAACCCCTTCGAGGATTTATACGCATTAATTTTAGTCCGTAACGAACGAGCGAACGATTCAAATTATGTAACGGCATACAATCTGCAACAGTCGCAATGGCAGCAAGATCAATCTCGTATTTCAGGAAATCACGTGAAACTATATTTTCCTTCCAAGCCCAGCACCATAAAACGGCAGTCGCACAAATTTTTTGATGTTCTCCGAGTTCCGTATTAATGCAGGGATTAACAATCGTAGGAATCGTAATCGGAGCAGATACGGAATGATGATCAAAAACAAAAACATCGATTCCAACTTCACGTAATTTTTCGAGCATTTCGGAATCATTCGTCCCGCAGTCAACAACGATTAAAGTGTTGCAGCCCATCGCAGCAATTTTTTCGAGCATTCCGGCATTTAATCCGTAACCGTGAGTATCACGTCTTGGAATAAAATATCGAACCTGAGCGGCTTTTTTCCTGAAAATTTCCATAGCTAACACAGTCGAAGAGATTCCGTCAGTGTCATAATCGCCATAAACAACGACATTCCCGAAAGAACTTTTTGACTCCCACAGTGCTTTTGCTGCTTTTCCTCCTTCGCCTAAATCAAGATTTTCCATTTGAATTGCGAAATCGGGTTTTATCCATTCACGAAGAGAATTAATATCCTCATCGCCTCTTATCATTTCTAAAACACCTGCGGCAAGTTCGGGGCATGAAAGTTTATCCGCAAGGTCTTTAGTGCTTTCGTCAGGACGAAAAATTTTCAAGTCAGACAACAGACAAGTTTGCAGCATGATTTTTTCTCCTGTTAATAAAATAATCCTGTAAGATTTTCAGACATTCAATATTCATTACACCTGATTTAACTTCACAGACATGATTTAATCTTGAGTCGTGCAAAATATTGTAAAGAGTTCCGCCGGCACCTGATTTATAATTTTTAGCACCGTAGACGACTCTTGAAATTCTCGAATTTACACAAGCTCCCGCACACATTGGGCAGGGTTCAAGAGTTACATATAAAGTACAGCCGGTTAAGTTCCAATGATTTAATTTTTTAGCACACGAACGAATAGCGATAATTTCGGCATGTTCGGTAGGGTCAGAAATTTTGTAATCGCTTCCGAAACTTAAAATATTATTATCTTTAACGATTAAAGCACCGACAGGAACATCACCCCTTAATAAAGCCTTTTGAGCCTCAACTAATGCCGCACTCATAAAATAATCATCATTGAAGTTAATAATTTCGTCATCTCCTGTTAAAATTTAATTTTCATTTTGAGAGGTATTATACACGCAGGAAAATTCAGCAAATTATTTTGTGCTATAATCAACAAAAATTTACTTTTCAGATTGAATCCCGAAAAAATAATTTTGCCACTACATTTGCCACTACAAAAATGTGAATTTTAATTTGTGATGATAAGAACTTACGAAGGAAAATTTTTTTGCAGAGTGTGAATTTTAATTTTTATCCCTTTCCCCTCCGTCTCTGTGAACCTCCCCGTAAACGGAGAGGCAATCATGAATTAAATATTTTCATGACTGCCGGCCAAATTACGATAACATAAAAAAACGTTAAAAATTGTGCTGCCATTCGTGCATAATG
>JAFSKE010000114.1 GCA_017449135.1 Synergistaceae bacterium | reverse complement strand
ATCATTTGTAAGTTTCTCGTAGTATTTGATTAAGCCTTCAGCCGTGAATGTTTCGCCGCTGCCCTTTTTGAAGACATATTTTCCGTCCTCGAAAAATTCCGATGAGGCTACATCGAGTGCAAAGCTGACATCTTTACCGGGTGTGTAACCTGCTTTGTTGACTGCTTCCATTAATAATTCGAGAGCTTCGGTGTTGGATTTAAGGTTAGGAGCAAATCCGCCTTCATCGCCTACACCTGTTGAATATCCGCGAGCTTTTGTGCATGATTTTAATGCGTGATAGACTTCTGCACCCATTCTGAGAGCTTCTGCGAATGAGTCAGCGTTGTGAGGAACGATCATAAATTCCTGGAAATCGACTGTTGAATCTGCGTGAGCTCCACCGTTCAAAACGTTCATCATCGGTGTAGGAAGCAAACCGCCGTTAATGCCTCCGAGCCAGTTATAGAGAGGTACTGCGTGGGATTCTGCTGCTGCTCTTGCGTTGGCCATTGAAACTCCCAAAATCGCATTTGCACCGAGTTTTGATTTTCCTTCTGTTCCGTCAAGTTCGATCATTGCTTTGTCAAGTGAGGCCTGATCGTCAGCGTCCATTCCCAAAATTTCGGGAGCGATTGTCTCGTTTACATTTTTGACAGCCTGCTGAACACCTTTTCCGCCATAACGAGCTTCTTTATCCCTAAGTTCTAACGCCTCGTGAACTCCCGTTGATGCTCCCGAAGGTACTGCTGCACGACCCATTGAGCCGTCTTCAAGATAAACATCGACTTCAACCGTAGGATTTCCCCTTGAATCTAAAATTTCACGACCGTGAACTCCAATTATTGATGACATAAAATAAAACCTCCTGATTTAATTTCAAAATATCCGATGTATTATAAACTATTAAAACCTCTCTGTCATTCAGCCTCTCTGTCAGCCCCCTCCGTCTCTGCGATACACCTCCACGTAAGAACGGAGAGGCTAATCGAAGGGTTTTTCGTCTGGTTTAACTTGTCGTTCGTCCAGTTGCTCCCAAGAAATTGTTTTCGGGCGTTTCAATATTGCTTCGTCAGCACATAAAACTTTCACTTTTAATACTCTGTTAATATATGCGATTTCGATAATATTTCCTTCTCTGACTTCGGACGAAGATTTACATTCACGGCCTTCAAGTCTGACTGCTCCGTGTTCAATCATTTCCTGTGCCATCGTTCGACGTTTTATTAATCTTGCTAATTTCAAAAATTTATCAAGCCTGATACTCAAAAATTATTCACCTCTTTTTACTCATATAACATACTTGTCAATACCTTTTCAAAATACACCCCTGTAAAAAGTGAGCTAATAAGTAAAATATATTAAGTAATATTACATATCAAACTTGGTTTTACAGGGGTATATATATTTATGGATTTCGATAAAGTTATTGAAATTTGAAAAGAGTTGTATAATCATTAAAATATATCCAAGAGGTGAAATATATTATGAGCAGTAACAGTTTTACAAGTTCGTTACCATTTAAGCTGATAGTAGCTTTGGTGGTGGGTATTCTTGCAGGTCTCGGATTAACATCAATCGAGGGCAGTACGTTATGCAATGCTTTGTTAAACATAATCGTAACGGTTCGTTATATTTCAGGACAATTCATAAATTTCTGCGTGCCTTTAATAATAATCGGTTTCGTTGCACCTTCAATAACACGGCTCGGCAGTAACGCTTCAAAGATGTTAATTCTTGCGTTGATTCTTGCTTACGTGTCATCAATAGGAGCTGCATTTTCGGCAACGGCGGCGGGATATTCAATATTGCCGTTTATGAATATAGTTTCGGAAGTAGAAGGGTTAAAGGCTCTTCCCAGTGTAGTATTTGCCCTTGCAATTCCCCAAATAATGCCCGTAATGTCAGCTTTATTCCTTTCAATCACGGTGGGACTTGCGGCTGCCTGGAACAAAAGCGAAACAGTAATAAAACTTCTTGAGGAATTTCAAAAAATCGTTTTAAGCATAGTAACGAAATTTTTAATTCCCGTTTTGCCGTTCTTAATAGGAACAACGTTTTGCGGACTTGCTTACGAAGGTTCATTAACAAAACAACTGCCGGTATTCTTGATGATAATATTAATAGTAATGGCAGGACATTATATATGGCTTGCATTATTATATTTCATTGCGGGAGTATATGCAGGCAAAAATCCGTTTAACATTATCAAAAATTACGGCCCTGCTTACATGACTGCAGTAGGAACTATGTCAAGTGCTGCGACGCTTTCGGTAGCTCTTGAATGTGCAAGAAAATCCGAGCCGACATTGCGTGATGACATGGTAAATTTCGGAATCCCGTTATTCGCGAATATACATCTTTGCGGTTCAGTAATGACAGAAACGTTTTTTGTCATGGCAGTGTCAAAAATCCTTTACGGAGTTTATCCGAGTGTAGGAAACATGATTTTATTCTGCATATTGCTTGGAATTTTTGCAATCGGAGCTCCCGGAGTACCCGGAGGAACAGTTATGGCCTCATTGGGATTAATAACCGGAGTACTTGGTTTTGACGCAACAGGAACGGCGTTAATGTTGACGATTTTTGCGTTACAAGACTCATTCGGAACAGCCTGCAACGTAACCGGCGACGGAGCTTTAACGTTAATGTTGACCGGATACGCCGAAAAACATAATATCGCCTGACGTAAATAAATTAAGAGGGGGATTTATTAGTCCCTCTCTTTAACTCTGCGAACTCTCAAAACTCCTTCAATTTCTTTTAATCTTTCCGTTGTGTCATCTGGCATTTTGTGCGAAATATCCAGAACAGTATAAGCGTATTGTCCTTTAGCTTTGTTGAGTAAATTTTCGATGTTGAGTTTATTTTTACCGAAAAAAGATGTAATTTGAGAAAGCATATTCGGAATATTTCTGTGCAAAATAGCAACTCTTGCTTCAGTTTCACAAAATCCTGCGTTAGTTTCGGGATAATTCACGGAGTTTGTAATATTTCCGTTATCCAAATAATCTTGAATTTGAATTGCTGCCATTACTGCACAATTATCTTCGGCCTCTTCTGTTGAAGCTCCTAAATGCGGGAGAACGATAGAATTTTGAAGATTGGCACTCGTTGAATTTGGAAAATCGGAGACATATTTAGCAACATGGCCTGATAATAAATTTTCCCTCAAAGCCTCTTCGTCAACTAAAACGTCTCTGGCAAAATTAAGGATTTTAACGCCGTCTTTCATTTTGGAAAGAGCCGTAGAGTTTATCATTTTTCGGGTTGAATCCATTGCAGGAACATGAATAGTAATAAAGTCGCTTTGTGAATAAACTTCTTCGGGGGTATCGGCATGTTTTATCATGGGACTTAAAGACCAAGCCGATTTTAACGATAAATAAGGATCATAGCCCAAGACATTCATTCCTAAACTGACAGCAGCGTTTGCAACTTTGACACCGATAGCACCAAGCCCGATAACGCCTAAAGTTTTCCCGTAAATTTCATGGCCGGAGAAATCTTTTTTAGCCTTTTCGGTTAATTTTGAGATGTCAGGATTATTTGAATTTTCCCTGACCCATTTAATCCCGCCGTAAATATCCCGTGATGAGATTAGAAGCCCAGCAATAACTAATTCTTTGACGGAATTTGCGTTTGCTCCGGGAGTGTTGAAAACGACAATTCCGAGTTCAGCGCATTTATCGATAGGAATATTATTGACACCTGCACCGGCTCTGGCAATGGCTCGTAAATTCTCGTGAAAATCGATTTCGTGCATATCTGCCGACCTCACTAAAATTCCTGCTGCATCGTCAATATTATTTGTGATTTCGTAACCTTTTCTGAATTTACCAAGTCCGACATCAGCAATATTGTTAAGGCAAAAAATTTTTCGATGTTTTGGTTCAAGCATTTTTGTTTATATGTGTCCTTTCTCAAAATCGGCCATGAACTCAACAAGTGCTTTCACGCCTTCAACAGGCATAGCGTTATAAAGTGAAGCTCTCATTCCTCCGACAGTGCGATGACCTTTAAGGTTTTTCAGACCTGCATTTGTTGCGGCATTGATAAATTCAGCGTCAAGTTCTTTATTTCCTGTAACAAACGGAATATTCATGAATGATCTGTCTTTTTTCTCGACAGTACCGTGAAAAATTTTTGAGCTGTCAAGGAAATCATATAAAATTTTAGCTTTTTCCTCGTTGATTTTTTTCATTGCTTCAGTTCCTCCGAGTTTCAAAAGCCACTTAAATACAAGCCCGCAAACATAAATATTAAAACATGGCGGAGTATTGTATAAGGATTTATTATCTGAATGAGTTTTGTATTTCAGCATTGTAGGAGTAAAAGGCAAAACATCATCATAAATCAAATCTTCACGGATTATTACAATCGTAACACCTGCAGGGCCTACATTTTTTTGAACACCGCCCCACAAAACGCCGTATTTTGACACATCAACTGGTTCGCTCAAAAACATTGACGATAAATCAGCGACAAGAATTTTTCCTTTAGTATTAGGCAGTTTGCGAATTGTAGTGCCGTGAATTGTCTCATTTTGACAGATATAAACATAATCAGCGTTTTCCGAAATATTCAAATCCGATAAATCAGGGACGTACGAGAAATTTTTGTCTTCTGAACTTGCGATTTTGTTTACAATGCCGAAAATCTCAGCTTCCTGAGCGGCTTTTTTCGACCAGTTGCCTGTAATGATGTAGTCGGCGGATTTATTTTTCATTAAGTTCATTGGGATCATAGCAAATTGAGTACACCCACCGCCTTGAAGGAACAGGACTTTATAATTATCTGGAATATTCATCAATGTACGTAAATCACTCTCGGCCTGATCTAAAATATCCTCGAAATCTTTTGATCTATGGCTCATTTCCATGACAGACATGCCGGAATTTTTGTACTCAAGCAATTCAGCCTGTGCAGTTCTCAAAACTTCTTCAGGCAACACCGCAGGGCCGGCACTGAAATTAAAAACTCTGCTCAAAATTATTTAATCTCCTTTATAGTAAAATGATAAAAATTTCGATTAAATATTATACATTGACATTGACAGAAAAGTTTTCAGGGAATAGAATACACTTTGTCCATTCATAATGGGGCTGTAGCGCAGTTGGGAGCGCGCGACATTCGCATTGTCGAGGCCGGGAGTTCGAATCTCCTCAGCTCCACCAGATAATACTTATTGACAGAAATAATATAATCAGCTTAAAAATTTAATGAGTAACTGGGGGTATACACTTTGAAAAAAGGTATTACTATAGACAAAAGCAAATGTATTCATTGCGGAATGTGTCTTAGGGATTGCATTGTAGGCTGCTTGAAATTCAATTCTGAAAAATTCCCTGAATACGTTGAAGGCGGAGAAAATATGTGTGTTGCATGTCAGCATTGTTTTGCGGTTTGCCCTGTAGGAGCTTTAACATTCGGTGATAGAGACCCGAAAAATTCTGACGTTGCAGGTTATGGAAACAGTGAAGAATTGTTACGCTTAATTGGGACACGCAGAAGCATTCGTCATTACAAAGCTCAGGATATTCCTGCCGAAACAATTTCAAAATTAACTGAAATGTTGGCTTATACCCCAAAGGGCGGTAATGCAAATACACTGCATTTCAGTATTGTTGGAAGTTTGAAAAAAATGCAGGAGATCTCACAACTGACTCGTGAAAAAATTTCTGCGCTCGACACTCCGTTAGCGAAAATCCTCAAAGGATATTACGACAAGGGAATGGATTTTGTTTATCGTGGTGCACCGTCAATGATTGCAGTTTCAGTTAATCTTTCAAGGGCAGTTCCGGGTTGTGAAAATGCAGATCCTATTATTGCACTTTCGTATTTGGATTTATATGCTCAAAGTTTAGGTGTGGGGACACTTTGGACAGATGCTGCGTTATCAGTTGCAAAAGAAATTCCGGAAATTCAAGCAATGTTGAAAATTCCTGAAGGATATTCCTTGAATTACATAATGTTACTCGGATTGCCTGACGTGAAATATCACAGAACATCGCAGCCCGACTCCGCTTATGTAACAATAGTGTAAGAAATTCTCCCCTTTCTGAGCAATGTCATTAAGTTAAGAGGTTTCAAAGATATTATTAATGAGAAAAAGAGCATATTTGAAGAAAGAGTGTGCTCTTTTTTCTAATAAACTTACAAAAATAATTAGACACCATCTGAATAAAAATTTTTGTTATAAATT
>JAFSKE010000113.1 GCA_017449135.1 Synergistaceae bacterium | reverse complement strand
CGTATTGCGTCTGCAATGACCTCAAGATCAGTTAAATCAGTGGCATAGAACCTTATTTCTCTCGTAATTTCCTCTTCAGGATTCTTGGAATATATAAATTTTTCGCACATGACAAATGATGTCAATCCTGCCCAGTTTTCTCAGGACAAACGCACGAAAGGTCGAAAAGGTAAGTAATAATAAGATTTTGTCGCATAAAAATTTAATTCAATTTTTGAACATCAAATTCAGTTTTTATAAGCATTTCAATGCGTCTCATGCGTTTGACCTGTCATTCTTAACTCCTATCAGCCCCTGAATTTCATTTGAACCGCGAATTGCAAGAGCATAAACTTCTACGTCTTTGGGAATTTTGCTCCAATTAATACGCCAGCCATTCTTCGTGTTGAAATCCTTCAGATAATAGCGACTTTGAATCTTAAACACGACAGTTTCTTTCAAATCTCCTGTCGCAGTTTCTTTCAGGCAGGGAACTATCTCGTCTATCCAAATATCTAAGCATCCATGCTGTTCTTCGTGTTCTTCGATTGCCAAAAATACCTCTCCATTCAAATTAAACTTAAAAGTTAATTATAACTTACAGAAATATTTATGTCAAGAAGAAAATTAATAAAATTAATAATCTGAGGTTTATTTTCAAACACAAAACCGAAATAATGGGCTGCTCTCACCACCGGAATTTTCACTGCATTCGCGACCGGAACACCATCGCAATGGCTAACGGAACACCTGCGTTTTCAGACCGAAATAATCAATTAAGAGAACAAAACACTTGATTTTGAATATTGAAATTGTCTTCAACAAGTCTAATTTGTACGATTGTTAATAAACCTGATGAGCGGTATAGCAAATATCCACGCACAAATACCTGTGTTAAAAATGCCGTATGAAAGCATTGTTAATATCAGTCCCAAAATTAACCCAAAATACTTTTTCATTTTTTTCCTCATATCATATTCCTTTCAGTTTCGATACGAGCCAATAATGCGTGAATAGCAGTCTGGAAATCGGAAACAAAAAAAAGAACCCCTGAATTTTTCAGAGGCCTTTTATCTTTCTTAAGAATATTGCGCATTTAACGGAAAGTTATTTTCTTTTCTTAATGAAGACCAGGATACCCAATGACAGCAAGCATACTGTCCCAGCATTACAGCCTCCGCTCGAACTTCCCGAAACGCCTTGTTCTCCGGCCATTCCCATACTGGCAACACGAGAATCAGGGACTTCCATTTCAAACAATGCTTCCCTCAACATTGACGGAACTGCGATAAAACTGAATGAAGTAGATTCATTAGGAATAAGAGCCAGTTCTCTGGAAACTAAATAAGAATCATCTTCCGCTATTTCTTCTCCGGAACTCTGCCTGTCTGTTGTTTCTTCATTGTAAGAATATCCTAAAAAAGTCGTCGAAGGCACAACATATTCACCAGTGTATGTGATTTTAGCCTCAATTACAATAGGTTCATTTTTATCTTTATCGGCGATTGATCCCCAAAAACTTTCCCAGTTATCAAAGCCGTTCAATGTCAACTTCAGGTGATCATAGAAATATTGATATACTGCTTTGTAGTCTTCTTCGGTATATTCTTCGTAATTATCAGCAGCAGAAGATGATACCTTCAGAGAGGTTCTGTCATAAATTTTTGCGCTTTCGTCAACTACGCTGATGCTGATATAACCGAGATTATTTCCGCCGTAATCAACTATTTTGTTTTCATTATCCCTTCTGTTTTCATGAACTTCCTTAATCAATCCGTCGGGGTCTATTTCTGCGAAAAGATAATAATTTCCCATTGTTATGTCAGGAGTCCAGCTGAATTTTACGTAAGTTTTGTTGACTTTGCCGTTTCCCCAGCCTGGAAGCTCCTGGATTGTTGCTTCGGTTATTTTGATTCTGTTTGCACTGCTTCTGTTTTCCGTAGCATATGACAATCTTACTTTTACATTTTCAACGTCCCTGAAACTTGCGTTGTAAACAGGAACTTCAAAATCATATTTCAGCCCTTTCATCAAAACTCCGTTACTCGCCATTCCGCCGTAATCAGGCACCGAAATTCTTACGCCCCTCATCTCCAAAGCTGTAGGATCGTTGTCATTGCCCTTAAAGTATTTTTTTTCCGTATCTGCTCCGGAATCATCTTTTTTGAAATCGTACATAAATTTTTCGGGCAAAACAAATGAAGGGTCAGGTCTCAAAGAATAAAGGCTGGTGCTGTTCCATAACTTATCTTTCGTATTGAGATCATTTACGGCAAAAGCTACCCTCATTGCACCGCTGACATCTATATAACCTTCAAAAGTATCCTGATGTCTTGCTTTGTAGGATTCTTCCGGAATTTGGATATTTAATGACTCTGTGCTCTTTGTCGTACGCTCAAAAGTTTTCGGATTCGGGACTCGGGGAATTTTTGCCAGATTGGTGCTAAAAAAGCTGTCTATTACTGATGCAACAGTCGTAATTATGCCCTTTTCCACTTTTGTTGAAGTAACTTTCTGCTCGCCTTTTTCCTTCGTTAAACTTATTTCCTGAGTGAGTTCAGGCCCTTCCCAAGTTATAGGCTTTGTGATTTCAGTACGTTTTGTGTAGCCTTCGATTTCTTCAAGAGATTTAGGATATGAAAACAAATTCCCTGCTTCATGAGTCGGCTGGTAATTCGAGTCGTTAATCCCGTACGCTGTTCTTGTGGTTCTTGAATCATTGATTACGAACGTTATGAAATGTTCTTTGTCCGTAACTTTTGCGTTTCCGAATGTTTCGGAACTGCCGCCACCCAGCCAATAAGGCACAGGCCTTGTAAGTATGGGATAACGCCAGATATACTGCTTAGAACCGCTGACAAACAAAACGTCCTGTCTTGTCGCTGCAGTGCTGATTTTAATATCT
The DNA here is from genome assembly GCA_017449135.1 of Synergistaceae bacterium. Classification (GTDB taxonomy): domain Bacteria; phylum Synergistota; class Synergistia; order Synergistales; family Aminobacteriaceae; genus JAFUXM01. The sequence goes on along the minus strand of JAFSKE010000113.1, from coordinate 5,187 downwards.
GTCGTCGAAGCGTTACTGTTTGTTTTTTCCGTTGTCTGCTTAACTCTGTCCAGCAACGGATCTATAATACCTGTAATACCCTTGAATTGCTTTTCAATGTACGGGACTCCAGGTATCAAGCTTCCACCGGGATGTTCGATTATCTTAGATACTCCCCCTTTGATTTTGTTGTATGTTTTCGCTACATCACGTACAAAGGGACTGTCGAACATGAAAATCGTCTCGTATGAATTTGACATAGTGAACTTGACGTTCTCAGACTCCGTCTTAGTGTTGGTGTTCTCGTACCTGACGCTTGACTCGCGGCGGTAATTGAAATTTCTTGGCTGTTCCTGCAAAGCTGTCCCGTCTTCAGTAAGATTATCAACATGGTATGGAGGAGCCTGAAGAATCGCCAGATAGTTTTTATCGTCAACATCTGAAATCGTCAAAACAGAATTGCCGAGTTCCACGCTTTCGCCGAAATAATCATCAACCGCCAAGCCGACTCTCTCACCTTGAGCACAGCTCTTGAGTTCCGTGAGTTCGTAATGATCACCCTTCTTCATATTCGTTACAAGAACTATCCTGTCGTGCATTAGTATATCCCCGGTTTTAGTGAAATCACCGTAACCGTCCCTTATAGGATACTTGACTATAATCTCATCGCAGATTGTCCCGGCTCCCATATTCCCCGTGAATTTTCCTGCAACTATGTCAAACTCCCTGTCCATGAAAGGCAGAGGCATTTCTGTACCTGTTACGGTCTTCTGCACATTTTTATGAATATCCCCATCCTGATTGAGTTGAATAAAGCATGAACTTAGGGGTATGTTTATCCATACATTCCGTGATTGCTGCCAGTTTGTGATCGGCTGCCATGGTTCTTTGGGGTTCAGGCTGCCGTAATCGAATTCAAACACATTTATAGTTGACACCATCTCGTATACGAAGGGGCTACCGCTACCGCCTCTGCCCCAGAAACGATCGAACCTCAATCCTGTCCTCAATATTACGACCTCATCACGCCCGTTGCCGTCCAGATCAGCACCTACAGCTTTAACGCCTAAAGTAGCCTTAATAATGCACCGGTAATTTTTCTCCTCAAGCACTGATGAGTCGAAAGTATTTATGCTTTCTGTGTGTGTGAAAGTTGTGCCGTTCCATTTGTGCGTAAGTATGCGAATAGCACCGCTGAGTCCTGACCACCAGGCATCGTTGCTATTGTGCGTAACGGATATACAATCTTTGAAGACTACCGCAAACTCTTTCTTGCCGTCGCCGTCAAAATCTCCTTTCGCTATTGAAACTGAAAGATTGTAATAGGAGCCGTCAAGGTTTTTCACTACATCAGCGAAACCCAATCCGAAAGAACGATTTGAGTTATAAGTATGAAGAGTTGAGGAATAAATCTCCTTTAACCCCCTGCCCGTAAACTGCAGAACTTTCAAAAAAATTGCCTTAGTATCAGAGTAAACAAATGCTATTTCATTTTTAGAGCCGTCCCCGTCAAAATCATCAACCGCAATATCTGCAGGAATATAATAATTTCCGCCTTCCATAGTAGGAGCATCATTTATCGTATGATAATGTGAGGCGACATTTTTGAAATCAGAGCCATCATACCGTGTTGAACTTACGACAGAAATCCTGGCATTAACTCCTGAAGAATTTTTTGTTGTTGACATGGTGACGAAGTAATCATTGTCATCACTGACAGCCTTCAAGCCCTGCTTCATGATAACAGGCACATCGTTAAGTGTGTATTTGCTTTTCTCAGTTTTGAAGTTTACGACATCGCCGCTTTTTTTGATTAGAATGTTGAAAAAATCTTCTTTAACGTAAGCGTACGGTTGAGGAACGTTCACGAGAGTAACTTTTTCTTCATTTGCGTTTAATTTCGATACGGCAACCGGATAAATTCCTCTTGTCTGTTCCCATTTGCCATATGCAGTGTTTGTTGACTTAACTTTATTGGCAGAAAGTTTGTAAACTCCGTTAGCTGCAAAGGAGTAAGTTTCTGAACCCAGAGTAACCGTTGAATCCGAATCATTTTTTTGCTCAGTAACAAGTACAAGCGAATGTTTTGGGAGTGTCAGGGGTTGACCGTCTTTTCCTTTTCCCGTAACGTGGCGCATGATGTCGGGAATTTGGCTTAAAGGTTTTGCCGTGCCGGTGTGATCCGGAACCATAACCGTAGCAAAGGACGCTGAAGCCATTAGGAATACAAGCCCCAGAGCAATGAAAGTGATGTGTTTTTTCAAAATCGTACCTTCTTCCTATTTTACAAATTTAATAAAAAATTTTATCAAAGGTTTATTTTCGACTCAATCAGTAGTTTTAGTTATTTTTCTGAAATGTGCTAACCAGCTTATGTGAGTAAGTTCCTTGTAAACTGGTTAGCCCTTTTATCAGCTAAAAACCGCCAAACACGACAACATCAGCCAGAACAACGTACAGGGAATTATATTTATTCTTATAATCCGTCCTTCATTACCGGATACTCCTGTTGTTGCACAAGCCGAAACTACATTATTTACACAAATCATATTTCCGACTGCTCCTCCGGCGTTTTGCAGTGCAATCACAAGAACCTGAGGCAAACCGACAAGCACAGCCGTTTCAAACTGAAGCCCCGCAAACAATGTGTTTGAGACCGTGTTTGACCCCGAAATAAAAGCACCGACTATTCCGATTAACGGAGATACCCAGAGATAAAAATCCCTGAATAAATATCCAAGTCCGTCCGCCATCATTGTCAACATTGAGCTGAGACCTGCAATTTTCCCGTTCATGAGGTAGGAGACTTCTAATGCCGGATTCGCCGAATTTCTCAAGACATACACCATACTCACCCCGAACATAAGCGGAATTGCAGCTCTAAGTGCTTGGTCAAGGCTCTTAATCCATGCCCGCTTCACATAAACCGTTCTCATGCGAAGGATAAAGACCGATAAAATTGCTACAATCATAAACAAAACTCCGGGATTCCAGAGAAATGTAAAACCCCAAAAAACCCCGCCGTCAGCGTTAAGAATAGCCAGCTTGATATTTTTTATTGTCCCCGCCCAGCTATCCGGCTTTAAGGTGGATAAGACTCTTGTCAAGGCAAGCACGACTCCGATAATAACATAAGGAACCCACGCACGCAGAATTGGAACTCCGAGCAAAAAATCTTTCCTCTTGATGCGTTTTATTAAACTCTGCCTCTTCCAATAATCATCAAGTTCCTTGTTCAGGTATTGCAGCTCAATGTGTTCTTCCTTGAGTACCTCCCTGATTTGTTCTTCTTTCTGTTGATTCAAAACATCAATTTCCTGATTAAGTTTTCCGAGCATCTCATGAAGTTTCAAAATAAACCTTGAATTAGACACAGGCATTGTGTACGTTTTCTGTGCGAACTCCCATTTTTCTTTAGGAATTAAAAAACCTCTCTTGGACGTTATCAGGACAACAGCCATTGAGACGGCAGCCGTGCAGATTGAGACCAGCTCCAGCCCTAAGAACTTAGCGATTAAAAGGTAAATTCCGTCAAAAAGAATGGTAACATATAGCAAAAACGGCAATATTTCAAGAATATACTTTACTTTTTTCTTTTCCGGCGTGTCTCCGAACACAAATACCTGAATGATGATAGCAATCAGCAAAACCAAGAACGTCCCTGAAGCCATAAACAACGCAGTCTGAAATGTCAGGTCTGCGGCAAATATTTCTTTATTCAAGCCTGATTTAATGACCGCATCAGAGACAACAGTAATCGCCGTATTTGTAGGGGTTCCCACTCCGCCAAAAGGTACAGGCACTGAATTGAATATCAGGGCTATTGTGGTGGCAGCAAGCGGATCAAACCCGACTGAAGCCATTAACGGCCCCGCGAGTGCTGCAGGTGTTCCAAATCCCGCCGCACCTTCTATAAAGGCACCGAACAGGAATCCGATGATAACTGCCTGAACTCTGGCATCTGTAGTAACCCCGCGAAACATTCCTTTGATTGAATCCATAGCTCCAGATTCAGAAAGCGTGTTCATTATCAGGACAGCACCGAAGATTACAAGCAGTACTGTGAAACTCTCTAAAAACCCGATTATTGTCTGTTTCATCAGGTTTCCGAAGCTCATTCTCCAAAAAATGAATGCAATCACACAGCAAAGCAGCCAACTTATCGGGATTGCTTTTTTTGCCTGTATGTTAAATACTGTCATTAAAATAATGACAAGAATAATTGGTGTAAATGCTAATAGTGCGTACATAATCCTACCTCCTAAATGATTTTGTTTCTTATTTTACAGCAACATTTAGAAAAAGTCACTAATCTGTGCGGACTCTACTGTCGCCAAGTATCTAATCAAAGGAGTCTATCATCTCAGAGGCTTCATCTATATCTGAATGGATCATCTTTTGTATGCCACATCGCCACAATTTGAAATTTTAACAGTAAAAAAGAAGTTTGACAAAATTTTTTAATCGTATATAATTAACGAAAATTTTTTACGAAAGGTGATTTAGCTGAGCAATGCACGGAAAATTTACAAAATGCTGTATTCTGTTTGGTCTCGAATTTTTCTGCACATATTTTTAATAAAGGCGGCGTTCTAAATTATGTTACTTGATACACATCTTCACACAAAAGAATATTCAGCCGATAGCTTTCTTCCTGTTCGAGAAGCAGTTAAGCGGGCTAAAGAAATGGGACTTGGAGGGTTGTGCGTAACTGACCATGATTCAATGGGTATAATGGCAGAAGTTGAATCTTTGCGTAACGAATGCAGTTTCCCTATTTTCGTAGGAATTGAAGTTTTGACAACTTCCGGGGATTTCGTTGTGTTTGGTTTGAATCACGCACCTAAGCCCAGAACTTTAACGCCTGAAGAATTAATTTCACTGGTGAAGGAATGCGGCGGTGTTGCAATAGCTGCTCACCCTTACAGGGATAACGGCAGGGGCTGCGGAGATTTAATCAAGACTTTGCCGGGACTTTACGGTGTTGAATGTTTTAACGGCAGTACGAAACACGAGGCAAATCTCGAGGCATTATATGCAGCGAGAAAAAGGGGAATTTCCTGTCTTGGTGCAAGCGATTCACATTGGGTTGAGAATGTCGGGAAATTTGCAACAAAATTTTTCGATGATGCTCACGATGAAGGCGATTTGATTCGATTAATCAGGGCTGGAGCTTGTGAGCCAGTTGCTTGGAACGGATCAATTTTT
>JAFSKE010000112.1 GCA_017449135.1 Synergistaceae bacterium | reverse complement strand
TTAATCGAAGATTCAGATGAGGCAGCAATATATTTTTCGTCAGGCACAACAGGTTTTCCGAAAGCAATTTTACATAATCATACAGCTTTAATGCAGTCAGCAAAAATGGAAGCCATACATCACGAGACAACTCACGAAGATATATTTTTGTGTATTCCTCCGCTTTATCACACGGGAGCAAAAATGCACTGGTTCGGCTCTCTTTACACGGGAAGCAGGGCAGTAATTTTGAAAGGTACGTCGCCGAAAGCAATTCTTGATGTTGTTTCATGGGAACGCTGCACGATTGTTTGGCTTTTAGTCCCATGGGCTCAGGATATTTTAACGGCACTTGACAGCGGAGAATTAAAACTCGAAGGCAGAAATTTATCGCAATGGCGTTTAATGCACATCGGGGCTCAACCTGTACCGCCATCGTTAATTCGACATTGGCTCGAATATTTCCCCAAACATAAATATGACACAAACTACGGACTTTCAGAATCAACTGGTCCCGGCTGCGTTCATTTGGGAATGGAAAATATTAACAAAGTCGGTGCAATCGGAGTGCCCGGTTACGGCTGGAAATTAAAAATCGTTGACAATGAGGGGCAGCTTGTTAAACCCGGGAAGACCGGAGAATTATGCGTCAAAGGTCCGGGCGTTATGCTTTGCTATTATCACAACCCCGAAGCAACCGCAGAAACGATTAAAGACGGCTGGTTATTCACGGGAGATATGGCGATGATGGACAGTGAAGGATTCGTTTGGCTCGTTGACAGAAAAAAAGATGTTGTTATTACGGGCGGAGAAAATATTTATCCTGTTCAGGTCGAGAATTTCATAATCGCTCACCCCAAAGTTCAAGATGTCGCAGTTATCGGACTTCCTGAACCGAGACTTGGAGAAATCGCTGCAGCAATAATTCAGGTTAAAAAAGGAATGACATGCACTGAAGACGAAATCAATCATTTCTGTTTAGGCCTGCCGAGATATAAACGTCCGAGAAAAATTATTTTCGCCGATGTTCCGAGAAATCCTACGGGAAAAATCGAAAAGCCTAAATTACGGGAAAAATATTCACAGGGAAGCAGCAGTTTTTACGGAAAAAATTAAATTTATGAGCAAAACATCATGAAAAAATTTGAAGTCAAAAATCCTGAAGCATTGCATGAGATATTGCCGGAAATTTTGAAATTTATACATTCGCGTTTAACGAAGCTGAAACTTAATTCAAAAGAGGCCGTCAGAGCTGAATTAATGTGTGAAGAGGCATTAATAAAATTACTCGAACAGGGAGATTTTACGAAAAAAAAATTTGTCCTTGTAAACGTCAAAAAGTTTTTAGGCGATGTCAGCATTGATTTAAGTGTGCCGGGCAATGAATTTGATTTTTACATTAATGCCGGAATTTCTTTTCCTGATTATGATGCTGAAGATGATTACGCTGTCAATGCAATTAGAAATCTCGTTCTGCGTTCATTCAGTTCTAACATAAAATATAAACATCAGTGGAATTACAATAATGTAAGAATCACAGCCTTAAAATCACCGTATTCACATTTATATCAGATATTGACGGCGTTAATTCTTGCAGTAATTACGGGTTTTGCCATGAAAAATTTTGTTCCCGAAGAAGTAACCGCAATGATTAACGGAAATGTTTTCGAGCCTTTTCGTTCTTTATTTTTGAACGGCCTGAAAATGTGTGCAATTCCGATAATGTTTTTCTCGATCGTATTGTGTTTTTCGCAAATCGGGGGCGGGAGAGATTTATCGATAATGAAACGTGCGGGCGGTAAAATGTTCTTTCACTTAATATCCTCTGACGTTATAGCAGTATGTACAGGAATTGTTACGGTTCTTATGTTCGGCACCGGAAAAGGAATGAATTTAACTGCATTTTCGAGTTCGTCATCAACGGCTCAAAATGTCTCACTTTCAATCGGCGATACCATAAGGGGTTTCATGCCTGACAACTTCCTAAAACCTTTCTTTGAGGCAAATATGATTCAGTTAGTGATACTGGCAGTTTTAATCGGAACAGCAATCAACATCGCCGGTTCAAAAATAATCGTATCGGTATTTGACGAGATTAACAAAATTTTTATGAAAATCATGGAGTTATTTTTGCGTTTCATGCCGCTGCTTGTATTTTTGTCAATAACATCAATGTTTCTTTCAACAGGAGTTAAAACTTTGCTCTTAATAATTGAGATATTATTTGCAATCGCTATAACTGATGTGTTGATATGGATTATATATTACGTTATGATTGCCTTTGTTGCCCGTCTTAATCCCTCTATAACGTTCAAAAAATCTTTTTCGTCAATAATAACTGCAATGACAACGTGTTCATGTGCTGCCTCAATACCTGAGGAAATGAAAGCGTCGCAAAAACTTGGAATTTCTGAAAAAATATCTTCGTTCTTAATTTCTTTGGGAACACTCATAGGGAAAAACGCTTTTTGTGTATTTTTAGCTGTAATAACGCTTTCTGTTGCCAACATGTACGGAATTGAGATAACATTGTCAAAAATATTTTTGGTGAGCTTTTACTCTCTTGTTTTGCCAATAGCAATGCCATCAATGCCGGGAGTAGGAGTTATAGCTTTATCATCGATTTTCGTTCTTGTTGGCTGTCCGCTTGAGGGGGTAGCTGTCGTTATGTGTGTTGAATCTTTTACGGATATGTTTCACACTGCTACGGAGGTTATGTCGATTTTAGTATCAACATTAATCGTCGCTAAAAGTGAAAATCAATTTGACATTGAGAAATATAAATCGTAAATAAAATTTAACCCCGCCAAACTTGAATTGACGGGATTTTTGTTAAAAATTTATTCTCGTTCTAAATCGTCAACTAAAACTTTCGTTAAACTCGGATCGAATGACAATGAAACTTTTTCGCCTTCGTTCCAGATTTTTTTAACGTCAGGATTGTCAATTTGAACTAAAACATTTCCTAAATCAGTTTTAACCCAAGTTTCAACGCTGTTGCCGAGATAAATATTCGCTGTAACGATTCCGTCCTCAACTCCTTCGCCTGCCTCGCCGATTGAAAGAGATTCAGGACGTGCCATTATCAGTGCTTTATCTCCGTATTTTAATTTTTCTGACCATCGGGGAGCTTCAAAATGTTTTCCCTTGATTTCAACATGGCATTTTGAGGCGATGTCTTTAACTTCGCACGGGAAAAACGCAACTTTGCCGACAAATCCTGCAACAAAAGTATTAACAGGGTCTCTATAAATATCGCTCGGTGTTCCCATTTGAATTATTTTTCCGAGTTTCATTACGATTATTCTGTCGGACAAACTCATAGCTTCGACTCTGTCATGAGTAACATACATGGCCGTGATCCCGAGCGATTTTTGAAGTCTGCGGATTTCAACTCTCATCTGTTCCCTTAAAAGTGCGTCAAGATTCGATAACGGTTCATCAAGCAATAACACTGAAGGTTCAACGATTAAACTTCTTGCGAGGGCAACTCTTTGCTGCTGGCCTCCCGATAATCTCGAAGGCGGACGTTTTGCCATTGATTCAAGTCCAACCATTTCTAAAAATCTCTGTACCTTCTCTGAAATTTCATTCGCTGGAACTTTTCGCAGTTTTAATCCGTAAGCTACATTTTCGGAAACGTTCATGTGAGGGAATAAACCGTAACTTTGAAATACCATTGCTGTATCACGTTTGTTAGGCGGAGTGTCTGTTACGTCATCTTCACCGATAAAAATTTTTCCCGATGTAGGCTGTTCAAATCCTGATAACATTCTTAATACCGTAGTTTTTCCGCACCCCGAAGGCCCCAGCAGTGTAACTAATTCGCCGGGTTCAATCCTGAATGAAACTCCCCCGACCGCTGCTACGTCCTGCCCTGATTGAGGATCTTTGAAGATTTTTTTAATGTTCTCAAATGTTACTGATTTTGATTTTGTGTTTGACAATTAATTTTCTCTCCTTTCATCATGTTACATTTTTCATTAAATTCGTATTCTCTCTCACTAACAATCTCATAAGCCCGAAAGCTCCGAACACGATTATTATTAATACTGTCGAAAGAACGCTTGCAAGTCCGAATCTTAAATTTTCGGAGAAGTTATAAATTAAAACCGTCAAATGATACCAGCGTGCAGAAATTAAAAATATTACGGCACTAACGGCTGTCATCGAACGCACAAACGTATATGATAAACTCGATAAAAATGCCGGTCTCACTAATGGCAGTACAACCGTTCTGAAAACAGTAGCCTGATCCGCTCCCAAATCCGTTGCAGCCTCTTCAATCGAAGGATCTATCTGTCGAAGAGATGCTATACCGCCTTCAATTCCGACGGGCAATTCTCGAATTACATAATTAATAATTATGATTGCAGCAGTCCCGACTAAAATTATCGGAGCATGATTGAACGCTAAAATATAACTTATACCGACTAAAGTTCCGGGCAGTGCAAAAGGTGTCATTAATAACATTTCCAAGAATCTTTTACCGTGAAATTTCCGTCTCACGATTAACAACGCCGCTATCATTGCAATAATTCCAGCAATCGGTGTAGCAGCCGCAGCAAGTGTTACGGTGTCAAATAATGCGTCCTTCGAGCGTGTTATGGCTTCGGTGATGTTTTCAAGGCTGAATGTGTAATCAATTCCCCAGTTTTTAACGAAGCACCCCGCAAAAATTGTCCCGTATAATAAAATCAACATGAAAACTATAACGAAAATTATTCCCGTTAAAATTCGTCTGACTGTAGGAGTCGTTAATTCTGTAATCCTCCCTGAAGGTTTGCCCGTTACTGTTACGAATGAACGTTTAGAAACCCAAAATCTTTGTGCCAAAAACGCCGTCAATGTCGGAAGCAATAATAATATTGAAAGTGCTGCACCGTGTCCGAGACGATTCATTCCTGTAACTTCGATGTAGCTTTCAAGCGATAAAACTTTCAAGTCTCCTGCCAATAATAAAGGATTCGCAAAATCCGCAAGCGATGTCGTGAAAACTAAAAGCCATGCACTTAATAATCCTGGAATTGCTAAGGGAAAAGTTATTGACGAAAAAGTTTTGAAACGTGTAGCAGATAAATTCAACGATGCTTCTTCATATGTCGAATCAATCGCCTGCAACACTCCTACCAATGTCAAAAACGCTATCGGAAACATTCCCATTGTCTGAACCAAAACTAAACCGGGCAATCCGTAAATCGAAAAATTCAAACCTATTACTCTGAGCCATCGTGTGATTAATCCGTTATTCCCGAATAATAAAATTATTGAGAGCGTCAAAGAAAACGGCGGAGAAATTACGGGCAAAACTCCCATTGTCGAAATTAATTTTTTGCACGGGGCATTTGTCCTCGAAACAACGAATGCAAACAAAAATCCTACAATCGTTGAGAATGTCGCAGTCCAACAGCCTAATTTAAGACTTCCCCATAATGCCGACATATAACCTTCAGACTGCAAAATTGTTTTCCAGATTGAAAGCGAAAATTTCCCGTTCTCAATGAATGACAATCTCAAAGCCTCAAATAAAGGATATGCAACAAAAGTTAATGTCATTAAAAATAATCCAGCAAGTGCAAAGCCTACAATAGGATCTCTGCTTAACATTAACTGCCAGATTACGACGGCGAATAAAATAAATGCTCCGACAAACAATGTGTTCAACATTCTCATAAAGCCCTGTTCACCGTCAGTACTGAAAGCAAAAATCAAAGCACCTTCAAGCTCATGAGTTTTAAGACTTACGGCAGGAGCAAAAAATAACGCCTGTTCCTCTTTAGTTCCGACTTTCCAATTTTTAACGCTTCTGTAAATTTCCTCGTAAGCAGCATTATCAAAGCCCTTTGAAAATTCGGAATCGTTTTGTGAAGTTTCAATTAAATTTACAAGTTCCGAATCGCCTTCGGGTTTTGAACTTAATTTTTCGCCCGGCATGGGAATTTCGGAAATGAAAGCGATTTTGTAGTCGTTAGCTTCCTCCGACAATATGTTCAGCCATTCATCAATATGTTCATATTCAGACGGAAAACCTGCTGTAACAGTTTCAACGGTTCTACGCTGAGCAGCCCGTGATTGTTTCAGAAATTCATTTCGGACACTCGTATAAATCCAACTTCCAACGAGAATTATAAATAACATCGTGAAAATGAAATTTATTAATCGTTTATTCAAATTCATACCTCCTTACATAAAAATATAGCCTCCCCAACTATTACGAGAGGCCATGACAAATTCAATTATTATTTCTCCGGTGCTGTTGAGATTTCTTTGTTCCAACGTTCAAGCAAGCGTTCTTTGTTTGAAGCGTCCCATTGGTCATCTTGATTTACGAGATTCATATTCTCAAGTGAAAAGCCTGTTTTTGTCGGTGTTGCGAGTTTTGAAAGCGGAATGACATACCATTTTGCAATAATATCCATAGCTTTTTGACCGAGTACCCAGTCATATAATTTTTTTGCGTTCAAAGGATCTGGGCCGTCTTTCAAAATTGACATTGAAGCTGTTTCAAATCCTGTGCCGTCCTCAGGAATTACGATTTCGATTTTTGCACCTTCACGCTGTAATTTAATCTGGTCGTGTAAATATCCGATTGCAACGGGAATTTCGCCCAATGCACAGCTTTTTCCGGGAGCTGATCCTGAACGTGTGAACTGTTCAACGGATTTTGAAAGGTCTTTGAAGTATGCAAACGCTTTATCCTCATCACCGTTGAAAATACGAATTACTGTTGTCATCATGTTGTAGGCAGTTCCTGAAGTACTGGGGTGAGCAACTCGAACTTTTTTAGCGTATTCAGGCTTGATTAAATCTGACCAGCTTTTCGGCATTTCAAGATTTAATTCTTTAGCTCTTTCGGTGTTCATGCAAAAAGCTATGGGGCCAACGTATAAACCAGTCCAGTAATTTTCAGGATCGCGATAACGTGAAGGAATGCTGTTTGCGACTCTCGAACGGTAAGGAGTTGAAAGCCCTCTCAATTTTGCTTCGATGTGCTGAGTTCCGACACCGCCGACCCAAATTGAGGCTTGAGGGTTTGCTCTTTCGGCTTCGAGACGTGCAATAGCTTCACCGCCTGAAAGTCTTACCCATTCAACTTTAATTCCAGTTTCCTCTTCAAAAGCATCGAACAACGCCTTTGCTAAAGGTTCCTCCATTGTTGTGTAAGCCTTTACGACTTCAGCAGAAAAAGCAATGTTTGAAAACAACATTACGAAAACAAGAGCGAAAAGAAATTTTTTCATTTGCGGAAATCCTCCTGATTAATAAAAATTATAATATTGAAAAATTGAAGTTATAAATATTTTACATGTTTTTCAAAATTTCAATACGGTATTTTCACTATTTAATATAAATTTGACTAATAAAACTTTTTATGATTTAATTTTCGACGAATTTAATTTTAATTAAAGGAGATAAAATCTTATGAACATACCAAAAAGACTTTTTTTATTTTCTGTTGTGTGTTGTATTTCAGTTTTATTATTGTCGTGTATAAGTTCTAATGCAGAAACTTATTATTACGCTACAACTAATATGACTTGGGCGGAATTTTATGCGGGCGAAATCAATAACACTGCTGACGTTTTGAAATCTGCAGGTCTTGATGCTTTCAGTACTCCGACAACTCAAAAACCAGCGTTTTGGCCTCTTTCGTATGATGTTACTGACGGAGAAAGCACGATGTACGGATTGAAAGATGTTCCGGTTCGTATTTCGTCGGCACTTTACGAGACAGCAAAAAATTCCGGGCGTTTCACATTTGCTTCTGATGACGTAACTTTCACGGAGTACAAAGAATTTAATTCTGATGGAACGTTTGGAAAAATGACAGACAGCGGAACTGTAACAAATACTTCTGCCGTAACCCTTTCAAGCGGAGCCACAGCAGTTTTCGGAAATTACGAATTAGCTCCTTCAGGCGTAACAATTCCTGACAGACAAAAATATTACGGAGCAATTCTCACAACGACAGACTCAAGCGGAACCACGAAAAAATACGGCCTCAGACATAATAACAATTTATGGGTCAACAGCACTGTAGGTTTAACGTATGAAGAAGGCTTCAGAGAAAAACATCACAACGTTTTACGGCCTCATGAATATACTTCAGACCTTGAAGGAAAAACCGTAACAAACATTACATATATTTTGCTCGACTCTCCTGATGTTTCGGTGAATTGCAGCGTGTTCCTGAAAAACTCAACAACTGCTGCCGTAAAAACTGCAAACGGATATTCGGAACCAGGCAATGATATTCCGATTAAATTTGTGTTCACAAATGCCGCCGATGATTCAAAATACACTCTCACGACATTATCACGATATGAATACGGAGAAGTTACAAGACGCGGTCAAAAATCTATGGGCTGGAGCTGGAAAACTCTTGACGCTGAAAAATACACTTATTCAGACGGAACACTAATAATTAAAGGTGAAATTTCAATCGGAGAAAAATATCAGGCAACATTCACAAGCGAAAAATATTCTGATATTCAGACAGAATTTGAAGTTTTTACGACGAACGCAACATCTAATTTAATATTCCCCCAAAATAATCTTGGGGGATTGCAGTTTCTTCTCACTCCTCAAGGGAAATTGGCCTCCGTTGATGAGACTCTCGAAGAAAACAAATTTGTGAATGCTTCGGATTATACAACAAGTTCTGACAACAAATCTGAAATTTATAATTCCGGAATTTCGGGAACTGGATTCAGTTTTGACATTGAGGTTAAAAATGTTTCTTCGGATTACAGGGCGATTGTAGGATTCGGAAAAATCTGTTATTTGACGGCTGACAATTTAGGCGATTCGATTTTCAACAAATTAACCTCAAAATTAAAATCAATGACAGTCGGTGAATCAGGATTTTATGAATTTCCAGATTTCTCATCACTTTCAAAAGATGTCGGAATAGCTCCTAAATTTATAACGCCTGACGGAACATTCAGAGACCTGACCGAACACACGGGAGCAGGATTAATGATTTCTGACGATAAAAACATAATGATTTATTACGGTTCAATGATTGCCGATGCAAATTCAGGAGACATTACGGAAGGTGAATTTTTGCTTTCTCCGGAAGGAGAACATTTAATCGCCGACGGGAAAAAAGATTCACATCTTCGAGCCGTTATGTATCTTGAAATAACAGACAGTACCGCTTCAACCGTTTCGGAACCTAAAATGGACATTTCCGAAAAATCCGCTGATATTTTAAGTGCTTTGGGGCTTCCTTCCGATACAAAAATCAGAACAGCAATGCAAAAAGCAAAACCCAGAAGTGAATCCGAAGTCAGTACTTCAATAACTGACACTTTGAAAAATAATAATCGTAAAATTGCAAAAGTCCTTCCGAGTTTCACGGTTTCTGAAGATGCGGTTTATGTTTTCAACGTTGATTTAAGTTATCTTTCAAGCGGGACATCAATTTATTATTATGTTGAGCCGATAGCGACAAATTCGTTTTACCCTGCAGAAAATGAAGATGATACAACGGCAAAATTTTTCGACAACGGAACATTAACAACAACAGTTCCGACAGGTAAAAATATTGACGTTGCGACATTCATGAAAACGGGAAAAACATATGAACCTTTACTCACAACAAACATGACAGCATCTGATACAGAAAATTCATTGGGTGGCAGCAGCGGAGGTTGTAATGCGATGATTTTTGCTCCTGCTATTTTAATTGGAATTTCATTATTGAAGTTAAAGAAATAAAAGGAAACGAAGAGGGAATTTCTTTAAGCAATACATCTTGAATATTCCCTCAAAAATTTTCCCGTGTAACCTTTTTTGCTTTGCATGACTTCCTCAGGTGTTCCGCAGGCAACTAAATTTCCTCCCTTTTCCCCTCCTTCAACGCCTAAATCAATA
>JAFSKE010000111.1 GCA_017449135.1 Synergistaceae bacterium | reverse complement strand
CTAATCATTTTCCGCTTTTAAGGTTTTATTGAGTGGGAAGTGACATTCCCATTTCAGTGAGCCTTAAATATTGTCTGAGCCTCCCCAGACATTTCTTAATTATTAATTATACACTACGTTCTTAATCTTAACTTAAAATCAATAAAAATTTACTTGAGAATGATAAAATAATTTTTGGGAGGCCGTTTTGTGAAATTAAATTTTTAATTTTGCAGAATGAGGCTTACAGGGGAGTACCTCTTGTAATCCGAAAAATTTTATTCGGGTGAAAGAGGGTGATAACGTGGACGAAATAATAAAACTCGTAAAAGTATTAACAGAACTTCTGCGAGTTGTTGTCGAAATCATTCGACTGCTAAAGTCTCGTTAGGTTATCCGTTTTAGGCTTGTGTCTGAGACGGATAATGACCGCTCCGTTTCGGTGAGCCTAAATTAAAATGTCTGAAGTCTCCCCAGATGCTTATTATACAACATATTTTGAATTAAAAATTTATGTGAAAATAATAATAAAAAAATTTCGATTCTGTTTTTGAAAATTATTTTGTTGAAGTTTATCATCACTGAAAAAAATAAATATTTTTGTAGTGGCAAATGTAGTGGCAAAATCTTTTCTCTCGGATTAATTTAATATTTTATTTATAAAATTATACTACAAAAAATCTGTTTGCCGTTCCCGTGTTATACTATGCAGAAAATTTTTTGTAATTGTCTTAATGTTTTTTTGAAATATAGGAGTGAAAAATTTTGCAGAAAAAATTTAGCGTAGGTGTTTTAGGTGCAACCGGAATGGTTGGTCAAAGATTTGTCCAGATTTTACACAATCATGATTGGTTCGATGTAAAAGTTATCGCCGCTTCTCCTTCAAGTAAAGGCAAAACTTACGAAGAAGCTGTCAAAGATCGTTGGCTCTTGGACGAGAAAATCCCCGAAAATATTAAATCCTTGAAACTTTATGACGTTAATGACGTTGAAAAAATTTCAAGCGAAGTCGATTTCGTTTTCAGTGCCGTAAACATGACTAAAGACGAAATTAAAAAAATCGAGGAAGATTACGCAAAAACCGAAACCCCCGTTGTCTCGAATAACAGTGCCCACCGTTGGACTCCTGATGTTCCAATGATAATTCCTGAAATCAATCCTGAACACGCAGAAATTATCGCCGCTCAAAAAAAACGTCTCGGAACTTCACGCGGTTTTATCGCCGTCAAACCTAACTGTTCAATTCAAAGTTACGCACCTGCTTTGGCTGCCTGGAAAGAATACGAGCCTTACGAAGTCATCGTTACAACTTATCAGGCAATTTCAGGCGCAGGAAAGAATTTCAAGACTTGGCCGGAAATGGTCGGAAATGTAATTCCATATATCGGCGGTGAAGAGGAAAAAAGCGAGAAGGAACCCCTCCGAATTTTCGGGAAAATCGAAGGCAATCAAATTGTCCCTGCAAAGGAACCCGTAATCTCTGCTCAATGTATCAGAATCCCCGTTTTGTACGGACATACCGCAGCAGCTTTTGTGAAATTCCGTAAAGCTCCCGAAAGCAAGGAAATTTTAATCTCGAAGTTAAATAATTTTTCGGGCGTTCCTCAGAAAAATAATTTGCCGACTGCTCCGAAACAGTTTATAAAGTATTTTGAAGAGGATAACAGGCCGCAGGTTGCTTTGGACGTGAATTACGAAAACGGAATGGGCGTTACAATCGGCCGTTTGCGTCAGGATAATATTTACGACTGGAAATTCGTAGGTCTTTCACACAACACTTTAAGAGGTGCTGCAGGCGGTGCTGTCGAATGTGCTGAATTATTAGTCAGTCAGAAATACATTGAGGCTAAATAAAATGATAAACATTGCAATTTTAGGACTTGGAACAGTCGGTGGCGGAGTTGCTGAAGTCGTCGAAAAAAATCAAAACGAAATCAAAAAATCACTCGGCGACAATTTACACGTTAAATACATTCTTGATATTCGTGATATTCCCGGCGTTGTCAAAGATATTAACGTTATCGTAAATGATCCTGACGTTAAAGTTATCTGCGAGACAATGGGCGGTAAAGAACCTGCGTACACTTACACTCATTTAGCACTTGAACACGGAATTTCAGTCTGTACATCAAACAAAGAACTTGTTGACGCACACGGAGTCGAATTAAGCGAAATCGCAAGGGCTCATAACTGTTCATATTTGTTTGAGGCAAGTGTAGGCGGAGGCATTCCGATTTTAAGATCGCTGCGTGAGTCTTGCGGACATGAAAAAATTTCTTACATTGCTGGAATTTTGAACGGAACATGTAATTACATTTTAACTAACATGAAAGCCGGAAAAGATTTCAACACAGCATTAAAAGAAGCTCAGGAAAAAGGTTTTGCAGAACGTAACCCGGCAGCCGATGTTGAAGGACATGACACGGCACGAAAAATCGCAATTCTTGCATCGCTTGTATCAGGCAAAAAATTCTCATATGAACAGGTTAATTGCGAGGGAATTACAAAAATAACTCAAGATGATTTTGTCGAAGCTGAACGAAATAAAATGTCGATAAAACTGCTCGGAGTTTATGACGCTGAAAATAATTCCGTGAATGTTGCACCGTATTTAATTCCTGAAAATCACATTCTTTACGGAGTTAATGATGTCTTCAACGGGATTTTTGTGAAAGGCAATCAGATCGATAATTTAATGTTCTACGGACGTGGAGCAGGAAAATTACCGACAGCAAGTGCAGTTGTTTCTGACGTTATCGAATGTGCAAAAAATATCGGTCGAAACGTTAATAATAATTTTGTTGATTTACCCCTTGCCGAAGTCAATAAAATTCCTGAAAATAATTCAGGCTTCAAATTCAGGGTGTTAAATTAAGATATGAAAAAAGTTGTTAAATTTGGCGGAAGTTCACTGGCTGATGCAAAACAGTTTGCAAAAGTCGGTGAAATTATCCGCTCCGATTCCTCAAGAGTTTATGTAGTCCCTTCAGCTCCCGGAAAACGTAATGACAATGACATCAAAGTTACTGATTTGTTATATGAATGTTACGAACTTGCTAAGGACGGAAAAAATTTTTACGAGCCGTTTTTAGCCGTGAAAGACAGATACAACGAGATTATTCAAGGCTTAAACTTGAATCTTTCACTGACAGAATCATTTGACGAAATCGAAAATAAATTACTAAATTCTCCCGAAAAAGATTACACTGCATCACGAGGCGAATATCTTAACGGTTTAATCATGGCAAATTATTTAGGCTTTGAATTTATCGACGCTTCTGAAGTAATATTTTTCGATGAGAACGGAAATTTTGACGGTGAAAAAACAAATTCGATTCTCTCGCCGAAACTTGAAGAAATAAATAACGCCGTAATTCCTGGATTTTATGGACTCGGCCATGACGGGAAAATTAAAACTTTCTCACGGGGCGGGAGTGATATAACGGGTTCAATCGTTGCAAGTGCGTGCAGGGCAGGAGTTTATGAAAACTGGACGGACGTTTCGGGGTTGTTAATGGCAGATCCTCACATCGTTTCAAATCCTTCTGTGATAAAAAATATAACTTATCGTGAACTTCGTGAACTTTCATATATGGGAGCCAGCGTAATGCACGAAGATGCAATTTTCCCTGTTAAAAAGGCAGGAATACCGATTAACATTCGCAACACAAATTCGCCTGATGATGCGGGGACATGGATTGTTGAAAACACGGCTCGACGTTCAAAATATACGATAACTGGAATTGCAGGACGAAAAAATTTCTGCTCGATAATGATTGCGAAGGATTTAATGCACTCACAGCCTGATTTTTATCGTAAAGTCGTTCAGTGCTTCGAGGAAAATAATATTCCGCTTGAACACCTGCCTTCAGGAATTGACACAATGACAGTAATAGTTCAAGAGTCGAAATTTATTGAACATGAACAGGAAGTTTTAAGCAGAATTTCAAAAATCGTCGAACCTGAATCGCTTGAAATCGAATCAGGAATTTCATTAATAGCGGTTGTCGGACGAAGCATGAAATCGCAAACGGGAACGGCAGCAAAAATTTTCCGTGCATTGGCAGACTCACGAATTAATGTGCGAATGATAGATCAGGGAGCGTCAGAATTAAATATAATCGTAGGAGTTTTGAACGAAGATTTTGAGCGTGCGATAAGGTCGATATATCATATTTTTGTTGATGTTGAATAAAATGTAAAAAGCATACTCCTGTCCCGGAATATGCTTTTTTGCTTAACTCATAATATTTTCACTTTACTAAAATAACTCCAACAAAAAAAGCGGGATTGTGTTATAATTATTTTGCTAAATAAAATCTTGCACATGGCAAGGGGTATAACAATCCCACTTTATGCTTTTCATTATACCATAAAGCGGAAAAAAATTGTCATGTGTATGTTCTATTATTTTTTGTTGTAAAAATTTAATTTAATTCAGGAGGTTTTATCTTGAAAAAGTTTTTAGTTGCAATTCTTTTTTCGGTGTTTGTGATTTCGCTTTCGTCATGTGCGTTTGCTGAATATTACAACGAGGGACACGCAGGTTCAGCGACAGATCCGTATGCAATCGATTCAAATGCGGATATGGTTTTGCTGAGGGACAGAGTGAATGCTGGAACGGAGGAAGGAGGAAAATATTACAAACTCACGCAGAATTTGACAATGTCAGAATACACGAATTGGGATACTATTGGCATCGAAAAATATCCATTCAAAGGACATTTTGACGGAAACAATTTAGGTATTCAGGTGAATATGACAGCCAATAGAGATATGTCTGGAATTTTTGGTGTTATCTCAACAACTGAAGGTTACGCCGTAAAAAATCTTGCTGTAAGCGGACACGTTGGAGGACGAGTATCTGGCGGAGTTATAGCAAGATTAAATTCCGGTAATGTCGAAAAATGCTCTTTCAATGGTACAGTTCTAAATGGATGGTCAGACGCAAAAAATGGAGGAATTGTCGGCTATTTGGCAGGTGGAACTGTAAAAAATTGTTCATTCAGCGGTAACGTAAATGAAATACATAGTTACAATAATTTAGCAGCAGGTGGAATTGCAGGTTACATGACGGGCGGAAGTATCGAAAATTGTACTTCTAACGCAAATATTCAAGTTGATTCAGGTCGTGATAATATTTGGGCTGGCGGAATTGTCGGTTATGCTCAGGTTGCAGGATTTCAGGCAATTAAAGACTGCACATTTTCAGGTACAATCAACAGCAAACGTTATTCGGGCGGAATTGCAGGTTATATCAGCGGCGGAAATTTGCAGAATAATCACGTAACCTCAGTGTCAAATTCATTTTCTTCAATCAACGGAGATTATGTTGCAGGAGGAATTGCTGGACGAATCGGCGATAACGTAATTCTTGAAAGCTGTGATGTCGTTGCAGGAACTTCAATAACAGCTAAAACTGAAGCATCAGGCGGAATAATCGGACTTGTAAACAATGATTCAACCGTTCGCAATAATATTTCTTACGCTAATGTTTCAGGCGACACTGCAAACAAAGGCGGAGTTATCGGAAAAGTTGACGCAGCGACATCGACATTTTCAAATAACAAATACAGCTCGGCCGCACACGGAATCGGACTTGATGATAACGGCGTATCAAGTGAAAGAGGCTGCATAAGAGTTGGGGCTGACTTCACAATTTCGACTTCTGAAACTTTAACAGCTTACGTGAATACTCAATACAGTGTAGTTCTTGAACTTAATCCCGTCGGTTCAGCAACCTGGACACTTGCAACAGGTTCGAGCCTCCCGAATAATTTAACTCTCAATTCTACAACGGGCGAAATCTCAGGTATTCCTCAAACTGAAGGAACATACACTTTTGTGATTCAGGCAACGAGAAGCACAGGAACTGCGACAAAAGGATTCACGCTCACTGTTAATAAAGCCGGAAGTAATACGCTTTCAATAACAACAACTTCGCTTCCTTCAGGTGTTATTAATACGGCGTACACTGCAACATTAACTTCAAGTCCTTCCGGAGCAAATTGGAAATACAGCGGAAATTGGCCGACCGATTTAACGTTAAATGCTTCGACAGGTGCAATATCAGGAACGCCTAAAACATCAGGAACTTATAATTTTACTGTTCAGGCGACATTAAACGGAGTTACAGCTTCAAAGAGTCTCAGCATAAGCATAACTGATACTGCCAATCAGCAAAATAACAATAACAACAACAATAACACGAATGATCCCGGACACCCTGAAGGCAGCAGTAGCAGTAGCGGTTGTGAAATCGGCTTTGGAATTTTCGGACTCGTAATTTTAGGTTCTATGTTAATTTTGAAACGTCAAAAATAATTTCAATGATGTCTCCCCTACACAAGGGGAGTTTTTTTATACCTGCATAAATCCGACAAAACGCAATTTTCGCAATCGGGTTTTCTTGAATGGCAGACTGCACGGCCATGACAGATTATATTAACGTGTCCTCCCAAACATTTTGAAAGAGGAATTATTTTCTCGAACATCTCCGAAATTTCTTCGGGCGAAAATTTTTCCGGCGCAATCCCTACACGCTTTGAAACTCTTGTAACGTGAGTATCAACGGGAAAGGCCTTTAATCCCAAGTCAAATAATAATACGCAGGCAACTGTTTTAGCTCCGACACCGGGCAAATTCCGCAAATAATTTTTAATGTATTCGGGAGATTTATTTTTTGCTAATTTTTTCAGCGAATATTCCCCGAAATCCTGATAAATTTTTTCAAGAATATAAATTATCCTTTTTGATTTTGTGTTCGCAAGTCCCGCCGTCTTTATTGCTTTTTCGAGATTCTCAGCTCCGGCGTTAATAACGTCTTTCCATGTCGGATAAAAATTTTTGAGATTCTCAAATGCCGAATCACGATTTTTATCGTTAGTGTTTTGTGAAATTATTGTGAGAATCAGCCCGTCCAGCGGTTCTTCATGGCCGAGTACCGGTGGGCAGGCTTCGTTGTGATATAGTGCCTCAAGTCTTTCAAGCACCTTGAAAATCATTTTTCATTTTTCTCTTTCGTTTTAGTCTTTGATTTTGTTTTTGTCGAACTTCCGAATTTTTTTTCAAGTTTTAATCCGTCGCTCAACATCTTCTTTAATCTTTCCTTAACAAGTTTATGCACAGATGTTGCAGAGTGTCCCGTCAGAATTTCGATCCCTTCGTCAATGTTTTCAACCGTCCAAATCGAAAATTTTTTATCTTTTACGGCCTGTATGACTTCAGAATTTAACATTAAATGTCTTGCATTGGTTTTAGGAATCATTACGCCCTGTTTATTCGTTAAACCTGAAATTTTGCAGTACTCGTAAAAACCTTCGATTTTTTCGTTCACTCCTCCTATAGGCTGAACATTTCCAAACTGATCCACTGAACCCGTAACGGCAATTCCCTGTTTCAAAGGAAGATCCGACAATGCCGAAAGAATACAGTATAATTCCGTCGAACTTGCGCTGTCTCCCTCAATTCCGGAATAATTTTGCTCAAACGTTATGTGTGCGCTTAAACTCAACGGCATATCCTGAGCATATTTACGGCCTAAATAACTTGACAAAATCATTAATCCTTTATTGTGAATCGGCCCTGTCATTTTTACTTCACGTTCAATGTTGACGACTCCTTCCTGACCCATGAAAACGTTTGCAGTGATTCTCGATGGGTGTCCGAACCTGTAATCGCCTAAATCAATTACGCTCAATCCATTAATCTGTCCGACAGCTTCTCCCGATGTGTCAATGTGAATAACTCCGTCTTTGAATGCACGGGCTAATTTATCCTTGTATAAACCTGATCTGTAATTTTTATGTTCGATTGCCTTAATGACATTTTCACGTGTTACAACTTTTTTTGAATTTGCCCAAGCGTTTGACTCCGTCAACAATTCCCTTAATTTGCCGATTTGAACGCTCAATAAATTTTGATCTTCGGCTTCACGTCCTGACCATTCAATTATTTCTGATAAGGCAGAAGCGTCAAAAGGTTTAAGGTTTTCACGTTTTATAAATTCTGCGATGTAACGAGCCATTTTTAATTCATTTTCGGAAGTTCGGGGCATGTCGTAATCAAAACTGGCTTTAATCTTGAAAATTTTTCCAAATTCAGCGTCATAATATTGCAGTAATTCATAAATATATGGCGAACCCGTCATTATTATTTTCGTGTTGATTTTAATCGGTGAAGGCCTTAATGATGCTACGGGTAAAGCTCCGTACTGCTCACCGAGATTTTCGATTACTGCCTCGCCGGTACGCATTAAACGTTTTATTGATTCCCACGACATGAAATTCATTAAAACCTTTTCAGCGTCGATAACTAAAAATCCCCCGTTAGCTTTGTGAAATGCCCCCGCTAAAATCTTTTTGAAATCAGTATATAAATATCCCTGATGACTTTCGTATTCAGTACGGCCTGAAAGATTGTAATATGTCGGATTCGTCTCCCAAATTACCGGCGCACCTTTTGAAGGATCGTTGCTGACGAATAAATTTGCGTTGTATCGTGTGAAATCAACTTCGGCGTTTTCCTCACGTTCAGCAGTTACAAAAGCCCCTGAATTTTCGATTACGTCTTCGGACATTCTGTCGAGCCATTTCAATAATTCCTTGTTGCCTTTGTAATTTTCTTTAATGTCATTGAAACATGGAGTAATTGCAGTTTTACAGATTTCGTTTTCGAGTTCGTTTAACTCTTCACGTAATTTTTTCTCCATATCACGAATCTGACGCATTCCAAGCAAAGTACGTTTTGAAATTTTTTCGCTTTTATCCTGATAATATTTTTGTTTTTTAGGCGTTAAATTTTCAAATTCTTCAGGCTTTAATTCACGTTTAATAACTTTACCGTCTTCGTCTTTGTCTTTCACGAGAGGAACATTAATAAATCCTTGAGGCGTTCTTTTGACTGAAAAATTTTCCTTCGCTGCCTTCTCACGTAATTTATCCATGATGTTTCCGGCTTTATCCTGAAATTCTTTCACCCTTGAGGCCTTAGCTTCTTCGTATTGGCTCTGTTCAAACGATTTGCTGATTACGGTTTTCAATTCCTTTAACAGTTCTTCGAGATCATCAGAGAATTTTTTTCCTTGACCTGCTTTAACCGAAATTGCTAAAGGTTCTCCGGGCTTGTCAAAATTGTACATGTAAAGCCAGTCATCGGGAGCGGGTAATTTTTCAGCCATTGAATTTAATCGTTCAAGAATGTAGCTTGTGCGTCCGTTATCAGGCTGTCCGACAACAAAAATATTGTAGCCCCTGCCATTGACGGCGAGGCCAAATTCCATTGCTTCAACTGCTCTGTCCTGACCGATTAAAGGCTCAGGCTTGTTAAGATTTTTAATTTTAATATCGTCAGTAGTTTTAATTTTCCAAGATTCAACAGGTTTATTTTTCCTTAATTCTTCAGATGATAATTTCAATATTTTTTCTCCTTTAATCAATCAGGCATTTATTCGCTGCCATAGCTTCAATTACGGCCATGTCATCACCTTCAACAAGAATTTTGCTCATTCTTTCGTAGTCGTTGAAACCTCCAAGAGAGTCCAATGCGTCAATCATATAATCACGTTCCTTGCCTTCAAAACGATTCGATAATAAACCGAAAAGCACTACGCCCCTTGAAAACCAATCGTGAAAATAATCCGAGAATGATAAAACATCATAATACAACACTGCAAAATCAAAATCGCTGATAATGCTTTCGTCATCTTCATCATCTTCGGGTTCGTCAAAAAATCCGAGCATGTAAAACGGAATATCAGGCCCCGAAATTAAAGCGTCCCAGAAAAATTTTACACAGTTTTTTGCTTTAGGTTCCGGAGATAATGCCCACGCCGCAACAAGCCTTGCATAAGCCCAGCCCGGTGTGTGATCTTCGTCCTGCATTACAAGCGATAAAATTCTCTGCCATTCTCCTTTCTCGATTAATGCTCTGTAACGAAGAGTTTTAATTTCAGAATAATAATCGTATTCGTCAGGTGTTCCCGTGTCTTCTGCAAGTTTTATTGTGATGTCTGACTCTTTTAGTGAGTTGTCAACGTCTCCGTCTTCCATAAACAAAAATGCTAATCTCTGATGAATTGCTAAATCTATTATGACCGGGTGTTCTCTAAATGAAGCATTAGGACTCTTTGAGGCTTTTAAGGCACGTTCAAGAATCTCAATTTTTTGCTGTAAATTAACCGTATTGTCGGACTTTAATATTAACGCTTCGATATTATTCGGATCGAGTTCAAGAATCTGGCTTGTAATGGCTAAAATTCTTGCGGTGCTTTCGGTGTCCCAGACCATCGATAATAATTGCTCGATACGTTTATTTTTGTCCTGAATTTGAGTTTGATTTTGAGTTTTTTTATTCGCCATAAATTTTCTCCTAATTCACGTCCCATCGTGGATTTGAATTTGCATTTTCCTGCGGTGCTGCATTATTGTTACCGGAATTTGAACTGTCTTTCATTGAAGTTACATTGTCAGAACCTCCGCTGTCTCTGTAACTTTTAAGACTTTCAAGAATTACTTTTCCGCCCCAGACGTAACCCCATTGTCTCGCAAGGTCTGCAACTTCGAGGGGTTCGCTGCCGTCATACCATGCGTTACTTTTTCTAAGCTCTTCGATTATGTAAGGCGTTATTCGTTTAATCATCTGCCAGGTATATTCTCCTGAATTAGGTTCAAAGAATCCCCAGCGGTTTCCGAGCCAAATATAAACACCGGTTTTTCGAGTGTGCCAAGCAATTATTGTACTAAGCCGGCCGTCTTTTAACCAGCCCATACGATTACAGCGGTATTCTTTGATTTTCAAAAATTCCGGAGTGTCGATGTATCTTCCGTAACTCCATACCGGTGCGATCCTAACGAGTCCGGGAACGTCTGAAGGAATCACAGAACCCACTAAAATATTTGTAGGCCTTATTGCTCCGTCAATGTAAAGCTGACCATAGACCCATCGATTTTCGGCAATTTGAGCGACTGGGAATCCGTCAAAAGTTGCGTACCAGCCTGCGGGCAAATCGTAAGGTTTCCAAATTTCAAAGTTCATAGCATAAGTTTTTTGATACGCTGACATTACAGCACCCGAATAATTTTCTGTGCCGTATAATACTGTACCTCCGGGGTTAACCGAAAGTCTCTGAGCTGTTGCTGAATACGAAATTTCAGGATAAATCATAAAACCTGAACATAACACGGAAATCATAAATAATTTAGTTTTGAATTTCATTTCGGACAAATTTTTTCACCTGCTAAAAGTTTTACTACTTATTATAAAATTAAACGCATGAAAATACAAAATTATTATAGAAAGGTAAAATAAAAAAATGAATAACATCGAAGAAATTTTAACATTTTGCGTGAATTTGAGTCGTCATATGATCGTCAGCGGTGCAAATCTTGAGCGTGTAAGTTTAGCGATTGAATTTGTCGCAAAGGCCTATAAACTCAAAGATTTAAGCGTATTCCTTTTAAGCAATCATATTTCAATCAGTGCTTATGACAAAGACGGGAATTATGCTTCGAGACAGGCATCAATCCCGCCGGCGGGAATAAATCTTGAACGTTTAAGGAATTTGAATCAGCTTTCCTACAAAATTGCTGAAATCACACCTTCGCCGAAAGTTTTAGATACAATGTTGACGAGGGCATTAAAAATTAAAGATTATCCCGATTATGTTATTTTGCTTGGAAGAATCGGGGCGATGTCGAGTTTATGTTTCATGTTCGGGGGGAGTTTTGCGACGTTAATACCTGTTGCTCTTGTAACTGTTTTATTGCATTTCCTGATGATAGTTTTCGAGAGTACGGGGCTTGACAGAATTTTAATAAATTCACTTACAATGTGGGTTTCAAGTGTTGCAGCGATATTTTTAATTTACGGAGGCGTAGGTACAAATTTAGCGTCAGTTTTAATCACCGTTTCAATGCTCGTAATTCCTGGTATTCCGTTAGTAAATGCAATGAGAAATTTATTATGCGGGCGTGAGAATAACGGAATTTTGCAGATGTTGAAAATTTTTATTGAGACAATGGCATTAGGACTTGGAATTTTTGTTGCTCTTGAAATGTTTAAGGGTTACGCAATGATAAATGAAATTTCGACTTCGCCATTAAATCCGTATTTATTAATTTTGCTTTCATTTTCAGCGTCGGCATGTTTCGGAATAACATTCAGAATCCCGATTCAAGATTTATGGCTTGCTGGACTTGGAGGAGCATTGACGAGAATTGCGTTAATTTCGTTTTCGGCATTAATTCCGAATCGATTAATATTCATGACAATTTCGGCATCGATAGCAGGATTGTACGCTGAATATTTAGCAGTTCAACGCAGGCAGCCGTCAATATATTTTGTTTATCCTTCAATAATTCCGTTAATTCCGGGAGATTTATTTTTCTATTCATTGTCAGGATTATTTTTAGGAGATTCGGCGTGGGTAAAAAGTAACGGCGTGAATTGCATTTTGTCATTATTAGGATTGAGCATGGGATTTGTATTAAGTTCGACAGTTTCGCATTATGTCAGGAAACGCAGATACGTCGGAAGGCATGTGTAAATAAAAAATTCTCCCCTTTCTCAGCAATGTCATTAAGTTAAGAGGTTTCAAAGATATTATTAATGAGAAAAAGAGCATATTTGAAGAAAGAGTGTGCTCTTTTTTCTAATAAACTTACAAAAATAATTAGACACCATCTGAATAAAAATTTTTGTTATAAATT
>JAFSKE010000011.1 GCA_017449135.1 Synergistaceae bacterium | reverse complement strand
TTTGCTTCTTTGGGGCCGTTGACTTCACAACCCATAACCGCAACTGAAATTCCGTCAGGAAGATTTTGCAATAACGGTTCAACGATTTTTACAAGCCTCATGACATCTGCCCTTCGTCTTCCGCATGTAGGACATGAAATTAAATTTACTCCCTTTGTGCGAAGTTCGAGAGCTTTCAAAATTTCGTAACCGACTTTAACTTCTCTTTCGGGTTCGTCAGTCAATGAAATTCTTAACGTGTCGCCGATACCTTTTGACAGTAACTGTGAAATACATGCCGTACCTTTTACAATTCCTCCGTCGCCGGGGCCTGCTTCGGTTAAACCTATGTGCATTGGGAAATCAGGATAATTTTTTGCGATTAATTCATTTGCCCTGACACATTCATTAACGCTTGATGATTTTGCTGACAGAATTAAATTCGTGAAATTTTTGCTCAACAATAATTCCGCCTGTTCACGAACTGCTATGAATAATGCTTCTGCCCTGTCGCCTTTTGCCTGTTCCAACTGCGAAAGTGAAATCGATCCTCCGTTTGCTCCGATACGAATCACAACGCCGAGATTTTTTGCCGTCGTTATTACATCGTTCAATCTTTGTAAAGGCATGTTTCCGGGATTTATGCGAATTGCTTTGCAGCCTGCTTCCATTGCTAAAATTGCTAAGCTGGGATCGAAATGAATATCGGCCATGATTTCAAGTTTTGAATTTTCAACGAGAAATTTTAAGTCGTCAAAATATTTTGCGTTTGGAAAAGCTGCACGTGCCATTTCACAGCCGCATGAAAGTAATCTTTCACACTGGGCTAAACATTCATAACGTTTATCAAGCGAAATTTTCAACATGCTTTCAACTCTGACCGGAGAATCTCCGCCTATTGTCAACGAATTAATTTTTACTTGTATCTTACTGTTCATGATTTTTTATTTAATGTGTGAAAAATAAATTGTAAACGTCCTTGCATGTTATCAAAATCATTAACGAAATCAATAACACAAATCCTGCCATGTGAATCCAATTTTCAACTTTATTCGGCAGTCTTCGTCTCACAATCATTTCAAGCAAAACAAAAATTATTCTTCCTCCGTCAAGTGCCGGAATCGGAAACAAATTCATAATCCCTAAATTCAAAGCTACTATCGCAATGAACGTCATAAAATCCCAAAATCCTGAACGCATCGCACGGCCTGACATTGACGCAATCCCTACAGGGCCTGTAACATCTGCTTCCTGTTGACGTGTTATTAAATCGTAAAGTCCCCTCATCATCATCGAAGTCATTTTGTAAGTGTAGCCAAGCGAACTTTTTATTGCGTGTAAAAATCCGTAACTCACATATGAAGGCGAAATTCCAAGCATTGCACGGCCATATTCTTTATTTACGGGGATTGAAATTTCAAAATTCAAAATCTCATCGCTGCGTTTGATTTCAAATTTTACTTTTTCATTTTTTGCGGCACTAAATCGAATCTTCTCGGACATCTCACGCCATTGAGAAACTTTTTCGCCGTTCACCGATAAAATTTCATCGCCGACCTTCAAACCCGAAATTTCAGACGGAAAACCCGGCATTATTTCACCGATTTTAGTGCTTTCCATGTTCATAACTCCGTGTCCCCATAAAAACAAAGCCATTAACACTACCGCAAGCAAAATATTAAACATTGAGCCGTTAAGCAGAATTAAAAATCTCTTCCAAGCCGGCTGCTCGTCAAAACCCATTCCGGGGATAACTTCTTCGTCCTCTTCGTCTTCGTTCATTCCTGCAAGTCTGCAAAATCCTCCGATAGGCAAAATTCTTAATGACCAAAGCATATTTGTTTTTTTGTTTCGATGTTGCAAAAGTGCCGGCCCCATTCCGAAAGCAAATTCGTGAACCTGAACGCCTAAAATTTTTGCGGTGATGTAATGTCCGTATTCATGAACGACAACACAGACTGCTATAACTACGATAAAAGCTATTAAACTTGTCAACAAAATTTATTTTTCTCCTTTTTATTACATCTTAAAAAATTATTTTTTCAGCGTTATTATAGAATATGTTTCCTTTCTCTTTCTCAGTAATCGGGAGTAAATTTATATTTTTTACCGTTTCAGCCTGTGAAGCCCAAGGGGAATCAGTTCCGAAAATTACACGTTCAGAGCCGAAAATTTTTATCATTCTGACAAAATCATCATTGCTTAAATCAAACGAAAACGCAGTGTCAATAAAAATATTTTCAACATCAGCGAATAACTTTTCAGCTTCGTTCCAACATCTCCAGCCGCCCATGTGAGCTAAAATTATTTTTGTGTCAGGAGAAAATTTTATTGCGTCAAAAATCTTTTTCGGCAATGCTTTATCATCTCCGGGAAATCCAATGTCCCGGCCTGCGTGAATCAAAACCGACAAATTAAACTCCCCTGAAGCTCTCAAAATTTTTATGTATCGTTCGTCATTAATATTTGTATTTTGATAGACAGGGTGAATTTTTATTCCTTTGATGCCTGCTTCGGAAATTCGTTTTAATTCGTCATCAGAATTTTCAAAATCAGGGTGAATTGCTCCGAATGAAATTATGTTTTTATAATCCGAATTAATTTTCATTGCGTTTGTGTTTATGCTTTCGACCTGTTTCGGCTTAGTTGCGACAGGCTGTAAAACTGAATAATTAATGCCCGCAGATTCCATTGAATCCACGAGCATTTTAATTGTTCCGTCCGTAAAATTTTCGGTTTTGCTTTTGGCTTTTAACGTTGTGATTGCCTTAGCAGCGATTTTTTCGGGGAACGTATGAACATGAAAATCTATAATTTTCAATCTGCATCTCCGAGTGCTTTTGACTGTCTAACGGTTACTGTCTTTGTGTAGCATGAGAAGGCATCGTCAACAAATTTTTTATCCGGTTTGGGAGTTATGAAACTGAAAATCGGAATTATTAAAAATCCTGCCAGCATACAAAACGCTCCTGCATTAATCGGCGATTGAATTATTTTCGGGAAGTCAGGACGCACAAAAATATTCGCAGTCATTACGACACTTGAGAAAATAAAATTAACCCAGCACGAAAATTTTGTTACGCCTTTCCAATATAAGCTGTACATGAAAGGTGCTAAAAATGCTCCGGCCAATGCTCCCCAAGATACTCCCATTAATTGAGCGATAAATGTTACGTTTGATTTATACTGAATTAACGCAAGAACTACGGAAATTATTATGAAAACGATGATTAAAAATCTCATGATCGATAACTGTTTTTTCTCGTCCATTTCCTTTATTATATGGCCTTTTAATAAATCAAGCGTCAATGTTGAACTCGAAGCCAAGACTAACGATGACAAAGTTGACATTGAAGCCGACAAAACTAAAATCACAACAACTCCGAGCAAAACATCGGGAAGCCCTGAAAGCATTACGGGAATAACAGAGTCATAACCTTCAATAGGAACTCCCGTTGCATTAGGATCTAATTGTGTCGTGAATAATCTCCCGAAGCCTCCGAGAAAATAACAGCCTCCTGCAACAACTAAAGCAAATAATGTCGAAATAACTGTGCCTTTTGTGATGTCGCTTTCATTTTTGATTGAGTAAAATTTTTGCACCATTTGAGGAAGTCCCCACGTTCCCAAACTCGTTAAGATTATTACTCCCAATAAGTTAATCGGATCGGGGCCAAAGAATGAAGCGAAAACTCCGTGCGATTTTGCTAATTTTGTTACGGCGTTAGGGTCTGAAATTTCGGAAATTCCTGCGAGTGCCTCAAACAATCCGCCTTTGCTTTCAAGAACTGCGAAAATTACTGCGACGATTCCAATTAACATTATTATTCCCTGAATGAAATCGTTAATTGCAGTTGCCATGTATCCGCCCGCAATTACATAAATTCCCGTTAATACGGCCATGAAAATTACGCAGACTGAATAATCGATGCTGAATGCCATTCCGAATAATCTCGAAAGACCGTTATATAAACTTGCAGTGTAAGGAATCAAAAATATGAAACATATAATCGACGCAGCAATTTTTAATGAAGTACTTTGAAAACGTTTTCCGAAAAAGTCCGGCATTGTTGCACTCGATAAATATTGACTCATGATTCTGGTACGTCTTCCCAAAACTGCCCAAGCCATTAACGACCCGATAAAAGCATTTCCGAGTCCGACCCACGTTGCAGAAATTCCGTAACGCCAGCCGAATTGTCCTGCATAACCGACAAATACAACCGCAGAAAAATAACTTGTCCCGTAAGCAAACGCCGTCAGCCATGCACCGACAGCACGATTTCCCAAAACGAATCCGTTTACATCAGTTGAATGTTTGCGGCAGTATAAACCGATTCCCAGCATTACGCCGAAAAATATTACGACTAACAAAATTTTTAATAACATCTATAAATCACTCTTTACTACATTAAAACTTAAAATTTATTTCAAAAACCAGCCTAAAATTCCCTCGCGCTTATTCATTTGAATCAAAATTTCCTTATCCCACGAGTAATAAGTCTCTGAAAGAATTACGCCCTCAGGAGAATCTTTGAAAATGTCATTAAACGGAATGGATTCATTTTTGAAATATGTTGATCTGTACCAAAAAATTACATCTGCACGCCCTGATAACAAAGCTGCTGAACGTCCGCCGGCTTCAGTGCTTACGAATTTAATATTTTTCTTTAATCTCTTTCCGATTTCAGAAATTACGGCAGTGTTGTAGCCTGTAGGTTCTCCGTTTTCAGCGAACATATCAATAGGCGGCATATCACCTGTTACAACGATTTTCAATTCTTCAGCGCCAACGAACTTTTCGGGGACAACTGCTTTCAAATCTTTTGACTCTGCACCGTTAATATATTCTTCGGCTAATTTATCAAGTGTTCCGTCAGCTTTCATGTCTTTGATTACAATATCAAAAAGTTCTTTCAGTTCTTTGTCGTCATCTTTGAATCCGAAACTCAAACCAGATTCTAAAAGCTGTGTCGATTGAACGTTGCGTGCAAAAATATTTTTAGCCATGAGGTTATTAGCGACGGCTTCAGGCAAAATTATTTCTTCGAGCCTCCCGGATCTTAATTCCATAATTAAACTCACTAATGAAGTGTAAAAATGAAAATGTCTGCGGTGTTCCATGATAGAAGCTAAAAACGCATCTTTTGAAAATTCAGCTTTTTTGTCTGACTTCAACAAATAATCTCTGAGCTTGTCAAAACCTTCTTGGAATGCCTCTTCTGTCGTACCCTGATAATCAAGAACGCCCGTGTCGAAAGGGTCATTTTTCTGATGATTGATAATAACGAAAAAAGCTATAACAATCAAGACTGCTAAAACTAATAATAATTTTTTCATTGTAAAGTATAAAAACCTCCTAAAATTTTTATGCGAATATCATCGTGAAAAATATTACGTATATTAATCCCGGCAGCATATCGCATAATTTTAACTTTGTAACTTTCAGCAAATTTAATCCTATTCCCAAAATCATTAAGCCTCCCAAGCCCGAAATATTAGCATACATGTCAGGCGTAATAAAAGGTTCTGCCCATATCGCAATTAATGTCAAAGCTCCCTGATAAATCGACATAGGAATTATCGAAAACAAAACTCCAACTCCAAAACTTCCAGCAAACAAAATTGAAACTGTCCCGTCCATAATTCCCTTAGTGATTAAAATTTCGGGATTATTTCTTAGGCCGTCCTCAAAAGATCCGATTATTGCCATTGCCCCGATGCAAAATAATAATGTCGCTGCAACAAAACCATCTGTGAATTTTGAATTTGAAGAATGTAATTTTGTTTTTAAGGTGTCTCCGAGATTGTTTAATTTATCGTCGAGTTCAAAAAATTCTCCCGTCAAACTTCCAAGAACTAACGACAATAAAACTGCGATTGAATTTTTTGTCCCTAACGTCATGTTAATTCCGACATAAATCGTGAATAATCCGATACAGTTAAAAATCGTGTTCTGGAACTTCTCAGGAATAAATTTCCCGATCGACAGCCCTAAAATACTTCCCAAAAATACCGCCAATGAATTAAATATTGTTCCTCCGGCTGGTAAGGTCTTAAAAATTTCAAGCATATAAAATAAATTTGCTCCTTTACAAAAATTTTTGTAATTATAATTCATGATAGAATTTGAGCAACAAAAAATTTGAATGGAGAATGATTTTATTATGAACATGAATGCAATTATGAAACAGGCTAAACAGATGCAGGCTCAAATGATGAAGATTCAGGAAAAACTTGCAGATGAAAGAGTAGAAGCAACTGTCGGAGGCGGAATGGTAACGGCAACTTTCACGGGGCAGGGCGATATTGTAGGAATTAAAATCGATCCCGAAGTCATTAATCAGGAAGATAAGGAAATGCTTGAAGATTTAGTTGTCTCTGCCGTAAACGAAGGACTTAAAAAGAGCCGTGAACTTATGAGCGAGAAAATGGGAGGTATTACAGGGGCACTCGGAGCAATGGGAATGGGGTTTTAACTCTTGGATTCTCTCGAAGAATTAATTTCGATTCTCAAAAAATTTCCCGGACTTGGCAGCAAAAGTGCAAAGAGAATCGCATTTTTTTTACTCAAACAGGATAAAGATTATCTAAAAAATCTCGGCGATTTAATTTCAGGCATGAAAAATAATCTTCGTGTCTGTTCACAATGCGGGAATATTTCAAGTAACGATCCATGCTCGATTTGTTCAGACCCGTTGAGGGACAGAAAAACCCTTTGCATAGTCGAAGACCTTGAAGCACTTTCGGCCTTTGAAGATGCGGGAATTTATAACGGGCTTTATCATGTTCTTGGGAAAAAAGTTTCACCGATTCGAGGCGAAGATCTTAGCGACGAGTCGATTAAATTTCTTCTCACACACATTAAGACTCTGAAACCCGAAGAAATTATTATTGCAACAAGTCCAAAAATTGAGGGCGACATGACATATTACACTTTGACGGATATTTTACAGAATGTTAAAGTCAAAAAAATTACGAGAATTGCATTCGGATTGCCGATTGGAAGTTCGATTGAATTTGCTGACAAGGTAACGCTTCATACGGCTCTCGAATCGAGAAGGCAGGTTAAATAATCATGAAAGAATTTTCATTTGTAATCGTTGCTGGCGGAAAAGGCTCAAGAATGGGAAACGAAAAAAAACAGTTTTCACTCTTGGACAATAAACCTGTTTGGCAATGGAGTGCTGACAAAGCCATTGAATTAGACGAAATCAGAGAGATTATTCTTGTAGTTCCGAGTGATTATGACGAAAAAATTTTGTGTGATTATAACGTTAAAATTATTCACGGAGGCAGTGAGAGGGCAGAATCTGTTTTGAACGGATTAAAGGCTGCAACGTGCGAATATGTTTTAGTTCATGACGCTGCAAGACCATTCGCAAGCAAAGATTTATTTCTCTCAATCATGAATAAAGTTAATGAAAATGTCGGTGTTGTTCCTGTTTTGAAAGTTTCGGACGCTCTGAAAAAAATTGATTCTGAAAATAAAATTTCCTGCGTTGAACGTGAAGGATTATACATAACTCAAACTCCGCAGGGATTTCACAGGGAAAAATTAATTTCTGCCGTTACAAATAATCTCAAAGCCAAAGACGAAGCCGAAGCATGGGAAAAAGCCGGCCATGAATTAGATTATGTAAACGGAGAAAAATTAAATTTCAAGATTACATTCAAAGAAGATATGTTAATTGCAAAATCGTTAATGAACTCAAAAATTACAAGAACTGGACTCGGCTACGATGTTCATAAATTAATTCCGGGACGAAAATTAATTTTAGGCGGAATAAAAATAGATTCGGATTTAGGATTGCTGGGACATTCTGACGCTGACGTTCTTACACATTCAATAATGGATTCGATTTTAGGAGCTGCGGGGCTTGATGACATTGGAAATATTTTCCCTGCTTCGGACGAAAAATTCAAAGATGCCGACAGTATAAAATTGCTTGAAAATGTTATGAATCTCGTAAAAGATAAAGGCTTTAACGTTGAATTTGTTGATGCAGTTGTCGAAGCTCAAGTTCCAAGATTAAATAAATATCGTGATGAAATAAAATCGAATCTTTCAAGATTTTTTGACATAAACATAAAATTCAAATCTCCCGAAGAGATCGACGACACAGGGCGGGGACTTGCTATGAAATGCTGGGCATGTGCAAATTTAACCTCTCTGTCATTACATGACATCTCCCCTTATAAAGGGGAGACTCAGCCGTCCCTCGTGAGGGAAGGGGAACCGTTTACGGTGGAAGGGTCAGACGATAAAAAATGTTAATGTTCTCTCATAATCGTGATTGCGATAATAATTTATGGTTCGGCGAACTTGCCTTAAACGGTTTTGAGCAGTTTATATTTAACGATGAAATTGTCGAGCCTCCTTTATTTGATACATACGATGATTTTATTAATCATTCATGGCCGGAATTTGTCGAAGATAATTCATTTATGTAAACATGAGCGAAAAATTTTTAACACTTGGAATTGAGACAAGCTGCGATGATTCAGGCGTTGCAATTTTGAATAATGACGAAATACTTTGTGAATTTTTATCAAGTCAGATTAAAGATCATTCAAAATTCGGCGGAGTAATTCCTGAGTTTGCAGCCCGTAAACATCTTGAAAATTTACTGCCTTTAATCAACACTGCATTAAAAGAAACGAAAATATCAGGCAGAGAATTAAATTTAATCGCAGTTACGAGGGGGCCTGGATTAATGGGTTCGTTAATTGTCGGAGTTCAAACTGCAAAAGCATTATCGCAGGTTTGGAACGTTCCCTTAATCGGAGTAAATCATCTTGAAGGACATTTATTTGCTCCTTTAGTTGATTCAAAAGATCTGAAACCGCCTTTTCTGTCTTTAATAGTTTCCGGAGGACATACGGAAATTATCAAAGTCGAAGATTTCGGGAAATATGAACTTCTCGGAGAAACGAGAGACGATGCAGCAGGTGAAGCCTACGACAAAGCCGCAAAAATTTTAGGATTAAAATATCCGGGAGGGCCTGAAATTGAAAAACTTTCCAAGAGCGGAGACCCTAAAAGATTTAATTTTCCTGTTCCGTTAAAAAACACAGACAAAATCGAATTTAGTTTCAGCGGATTAAAGACAGCGTTGTTGTGGCAGGTGAAAAAATTTCAAGAGAATAACGAAGAAATCCCGATTAATGATTTATGTGCATCATTTCAGAGAGCAGTAACGGAATCTTTAATCGCAAAATTGAATCTCGCCGTAAAACTCACCGGAATAAATAAAATTTCAGCTTCGGGAGGAGTCTCGGCAAACGGGAATTTGAGAGACGCATTAAGAACTTCAAAAAAATTTCGTGCATGGTTACCCGAAATAAAACGCTGCACAGATAATGCAGTTATGATTGCAATGGCGGGAAAAAATGAGTTTGACAGAGGAAATTACAAAAATGAAGAGGTCATCGCTGACCCCTCGTTACATCAGTTATAGAATTTCCTGATTGCTTCGATTAATTTTTCCTGCTCATCTTCTCTTAATCCCGGGAAGATTGGCAATGCTAAAACTTCCTGCGATAATTTTTCACTGACAGGAAAATCGCCTTCGTGATAATTCAAATATTTGAAACACGGCTGAAGATGCAAACTCAACGGATAATAAACACGAACCGAAAATCCGTTTTCGTCAAGATAATTCATTAACTCATCACGTTTATTTTTCACTTTTATAACATACTGATGATAAATGTGATAATTATTTTCAGTTTCTGACGGCGGCGTTATAAATTCCTGCAAATTATTGGCCTTGATTAATAACTTGTAAAATTCGGCACTCTTTCGGCGTTCTTCGTTCCATTTTTCGAGGTGCTTTAATTTGATGTCGAGAATTGCTGCCTGAATTGCATCAAGTCTGCTGTTAATTCCGATTTCGTCATGATAATAAGTTTTTCCCGAACCATGAACTCTTAAACGTTTTAACCTTTCTGCGACTTCTAAATCTTTTGCAACAACCATTCCTCCGTCTCCGCAGCCTCCGAGATTCTTTGTCGGGAAAAATGAATAACAGCCAATGTCCCCGACTGTTCCGGCTCGCTGGATTTTTCCGTCAACAGTTCTGAAAGCTCCGAAAGCCTGTGCAGAGTCCTCAATGACTTTTATATTTTTGTCGTGAAATTTTGAAATCACTTTTTCAAGTTCGCACATCTGACCGTATAAATGAACCGGCAAAAATGCTTTTGTCTTGTCCGTGATTTTATTCAAAGCGTCCTCAAGGTTAATGTTGTAATTTTCGTAATCGACATCAACAAAAACTGGTTTAGCTCCGAGTCTTGCAATAGCTCCCGAAGTTGCAAAAAAAGTAAACGGAGTCGTTATAACTTCGTCGCCCTCTTTAATATCGCAGGCCATTAAAGCAAGTAACAAAGCGTCCGTTCCTGAAGCACAGCCGACAGCAGAGCCTTCGGGAATCTCCAAATATTTTTCGCAGTGAGTTTCAAAATTTTTGACATAAGAACCTAAAATAAAACTCTGTGAAGCAAAAATCTTTTCGAGTTCGTCAAAAACTTCAGGCTTAATTTCGTTAAATGATCTTGATAAATCTAAAATCGGTACTGACAATTAAAAATTCTCCTTTCTAAATTTCTGACATGCTTAATAATTTTACTACGATAAACTACCCCCGATTATAGAAGTCGGGACTTCTTGATTTATAGTGTATAATTTTGAATAAAGAAAAGAGTAGTCAAATTTTTGTTGAAAGGAACTAAAAAAAATTAAAGTTAATGGTTTCAAGTATAATAAAATCAAAAAGAAAACTCTTGACAGGAGCTTAAAAATATGCTCATAATTATAATGGACTTCGGACTTCGGACTTCGGACTTCGGACTTCGGACAAGGATATAATTATTCCTCAAAAATAAAATATAGCTTTTCACCCTTTGTCATAAAAGGATTGTTGTTGCATCTAAAAAATAAATTTTCCCTTTCAAAGCCTCCTCCTTAAATAAAAAATAAGCGTGTTAATTCGGCGTTCGTTTAACGTTTCACTAAGTTTTATTTTTTATCTTAATCAATTAAGGAGAATTTTTTATGGAGCTAAAAAAATCAAAAGTTTCAAGTTTTTTATTGTTGCTCACGGCAGCCGTTTTGTTCGTTGCAATGTCAACTGGAATTGTTCAAGCTCAGTCCTATGTTGTTGAACAGGATTTTACCCTTGTTAATCGTACAGGCGAAACAATCGTAAGCATACTTCTAAGCCCTACAGGTGCATCAAGGTGGAGAGCTGAAGACGAACTTGGCGACTATGTACTTAAACACGATCACGAAATTGATATTGTGTTCAGCCCTTGGGACGATGCACGCTACTGGGATATTCGCGCGGAATTTGCCGACGGAACTTATGAGGAATGGTACAATTTTGACCTTTTCAAGGTTTCGGAGATTATACTCAACAGAAACGGCACTGCGTCTTACAGGTAAATTTCTAAAGGAGGAAAAAAATGAACTTCAAAAATAAAATTTTAGCGGCTTCATTATTTATGACAGTGTTATTTTATTCACTGGGAACTGAGGCTGCCGTAACAATCAAGGGGAAAAACCTTGACAACATCGATGACATCGTCAACACTGCTTCGGGCGGTAGTGCTGAACTGAAAAAACATTCACTCGGAATTTTCAGTTATATTGAAGGCTATATTGAACGCGGTCAGAGTATTCAGACTCAACACACCGAGCTTGCTGTCAGACAGTTTCAGAACAACGGTACTGCGGCTTCAACGAAATTTGACGGCAAATTTACTAATTCTTACGGCTTAGGACACGGCAATTCAGGAAGACAGGCTGCAGTGTCGAGCATTTCAGGCAAGAGCGGCAAGGCTGTATTATGGGTTGATTACCACCATGATTACAGCAACAAGAAACTTTTCGTCTATCCTCAGGCAGCAATGGTCGTGAATAAGGACTCTACCCTCTCAATATCAAGTGAGACACCGAAGCTCGAATTGTCAACGAGTGCCAACGAAAATCTGAAGGACAGCAACATGGATTCTTGCATGCAGGACGTTAAAGGCGGGATATTCCTTCCTGATGACAATAAAGAATATTTTGCATTGTCATTCACTGAAAATACTCAAATCGGGCAAGGAGCAGGAAATCGTTACTGTTCGGCACTGGTTTTCATTGTCGGTATGGAAATTAAAGACGATAAAGTTACACTTTCCGATACAAAAGTTATGATTGAGCGGGACTTGAATCAGGAATATTCTCCGGCCTCAATTGCAGTCGGAGATTTCACGGGTACCGGCACAACAAACGAGATCGCACTTGTAACGGCTGACAAAGCTGGAATTTATCTCTCAGTTTACAGACTCAAGAATAATAACGGCACTTATTCATATGATACTGTCGTAAAAAGCGAAAAGGTCTGCTCATACACCGGCAGAATGAAAAACGGAACTGTACAAGATATTGCCGATTTTGCAGCAGCAGAAGCACTCGCAGGAGACTTTGACGGAGACGGTAAAACGGAGATTGCTGTAGTTTACAAGGACGATGTCCAAGATGTCGGCAGTTCAGACTACGCATGGGGAAAAATTAACGTTCGAGTCTACAAATGGAATAACGGTTCATTCAAGAGTGAGAACGCAAATACTTCCTATAACTATTTGTCACAAGGCCCGCGCACGTACATTCTTGGATTCAAATCTGCAAGAGCTGACTTAGACGGAGACGGCAAGGACGAAATTGCTGTATTGCTTATTGCAATATATGAGTATCTTGACCGTCTTCACTACAATGGCACAGTTTACCCGTACTTAACACGCTGGTATTGTGATCAAGGCTCAATAAAACCCAAATACGACAGCAGCAGTCTTAAAGGCGGAGGAGTGGAGAGATACGGTGTTTTGAATACTTCTCAGAGTGTACTTTTTGGAAGCTCAAATGGAGTATTTCATTATTATAACGATATTGCTATAAGAGGTAAACCACTTTATAAGCATGCTCCTTATGTTCAGAGGACTTACTCAATTGTTGCAGGGCCTTTCACGGGGACAATGGGCAAAATTAAAACCGTTGACGATATTGCTGTAAGCTGGGCAGGAAATTCTGACTTTGAATTCAATAAAGATTATGAAAACGGTTCTTATCAACACGTCTACCTGTTCAAAAATAACCTGAATAATAATAATTTCTCGTCATTCGGAGATGCAAAAGAAATTTTCAGCAGCAGAAAAAGAATTACAAAAATTGCACTGGCTGCGGGGGATTTTTTCGGCGAGGGCGTAGAACTTGAAGCTCCTGTTCATTTGAAAATCGACGGCAACAGAAATTATGCGGCGATAATTCAGACTCCTCCTTATCATGTTGATTATATTCCTGTTCCGTGGGAGTCAGACCAGACACCGAAATTAACGAATTTCACGTATTCACCTGCTCTGAAATCGACTTACACCCATAAGAAAGAAGGTTCAACGGGTCAGGACATAAAATTTGACATGAAAAGTTCTGTTGAAACGATCGAAGAGGTAGGTTTGGATTCTACTAAAACCGGAATATTGAAGAAGGTTGCAGGTTTTATTCTCGACAAAGCTGGCGGAGATTCAAAAATTCTTGACGGACTTGTTGATAAAGTTGACCTCACTAAATCCGAAGTTAATAAGACATCTAATAAAATAGTTATGACCGACCAAATGGAAACTTCGACGGCGGACAGGGTTTTATATTACACTACAGGCATTCACATGTGGCGTTATCCGATTAAGAATCCGGCACCGTCATGGCTGTTCAAGAAACTTCAGGAAGGCACTAACTCAACGGGCGGCGATAAATTTTTAACGTTCACGATTGCTGATGAGGCAGTGTTTAACTCAAGTGCAAGTTTTCAGGATAATAGTTATCAGCCTCTTCACGAAGAAGGTAATTTGTTCTCATACCCGACAAGTGTAGCGCAAATTGAAGGCTATGCTAATAAGCAGAAAATTTTAACGGGTCAGAGCAGCATAGCTTACAGTCCCGGCTCTCACACTCAGACAATAAATGTAACGAGTGAAGCATCAAAGTCAACAACTGAAGGCAAGACAGTAAAATTCGGAACGATCTCGAAAACCATCGGCCAAGTGAAAGTTCTTGCGGGGAAATCAACAGCAAACTCTTTGACGGACGAGAGGGGTAATACATCGACATTCACTAAGAGTTACAGCACGACCGACACATTGACGGCAGCATTCCCGAATCCTCAGGGTGATTATGCTAATGTTACGTTTACAACGGACTTGCAGGCATACGCTGACGAAGCAGGAATATTGACTCTTGGTTTTGCAGTAAAAGATTTTAACAGTACTGCGAGACTTTGGAGAGATTCAATTTATCGTCAGAAAGCTGATCCTGCACTTTATCTTCCGAACAGATATTTAGTGCAGGGTGATAAAGTTACGGCCAGAACTGACGAATACATAGCAACGAGAATACGCGGAATAAGATTTTATGTTCCCGATACTGGCAGTTATACAGGCCCAGTGCTTTATGCTAACGGTAAATACAGAATTGACGTTCCGATTTACAATGCAAGTTTTGTAGCTCCAAGCGTTCCCGTAGAAGTTGCTTTGAGTTACAGGGACAAAGGCAAAACCGAAAAAACGTTAATTGCAAAAAAATCCGTAACAATCGGAGGCTGGGAGGCAGGCAAAGACAGCAACAAAGCAATGCTTCAATTTGATTT
This sequence comes from Synergistaceae bacterium, assembly GCA_017449135.1. Classification (GTDB taxonomy): domain Bacteria; phylum Synergistota; class Synergistia; order Synergistales; family Aminobacteriaceae; genus JAFUXM01. The sequence continues at coordinate 63,386 of JAFSKE010000011.1, read as the reverse complement.
TACAGCTCCTGAGAAAACTAATCCCGGTCAAAAAGAACTCATTGTAGAGATTGACCCGGACAATAAAATCGATGAGATTCATGAAAACTGGAGTGCAAAAGTTCCCGGCGGAAACAATAACGGTTACTTTGAATGTTCTGTAGTATCAGTTACGGGCTTGAATGCAGGCGGTGATGAGAATCTTAACAGCAACGATTTTGAAATTACAATCGACGGCAAGAGCATTGCAGAGTTTATTACTTACGCAGCAGGAAAATCAGAAGCATTTGATGCTAAATGTGTCATAACCAACAAGCACGGTGAAAATCATTTAATCTATACGCTTGAATTGGGAATGATTGACTCAGATGATGATGAAATTGAGACTATCTCGCATAACGTAGGCATTCTTAATACCGGCGAGAGTTACAGCTTCAGTTTTATAGCGTATCCTCAAGACTGGAAGGACTGCGATGAACTTCAAACAACCATTCACTATGAGGCAGGAACAGTAATTATCTCTTCCTTACCAGACAAAAACGAAAAGCCTTTAATAGCGAATGGAATTGTTCAGCGTAAAATCTCAAAGAAATTTACGTTTTCAAATTCCACTCCCGTTTGCTGGAAAATTGATAAGGATAATATTAAGTTATCAGCTTCAGATTTAACAACAGCAGCGGACTCCGACAGTATCGAAATCGAGACCAGCCCTTCAAATGCCGAGACAACACCGACAAATAAAATTGATGTAACAGTCAGCACGGTTGCCGGAAAAACTCCTGCAAATGGCAAATTCAGCATTCCTGTAATGACCTCGCCTACTGGTGAAGCGGGAACATGGACAAACAAAGAAACTATTACATTTGATGTTGCTGAAGTTGTCGAAGAGTATCAAAATAATTCGGGAACAACAGGCAGTTCCAGCAGCGGTTGTGAACTTGGTTTCAGCGTGTTTAGTTTAGTGTTTGCATTATCGGCCTTACTCTTAAAACGTAAAGCACTCTGATTTTCAAAAAATACCGTCGTTAATTCATTGCGGCGGTGTTTTTTTATTAATTTTAAGGAATAAATTAACTAATAAAAAATTTTGCGAATTGAATTAATGACTGAAATAACATAAAATTATCTCCAACACAACATTAAAATAATGAGGAGGCAAAAAATTAATGGCCGGTAATGTTCGACACGGTGTATCAACTTTAAGCGACTATGATATTTTTCTGTTCAAACAGGGAACTCACTATCATCTTTATGAGAAGATGGGCGCACAGAAATTCACGGATTCAGACGGCACTGAAGGAGTAGCTTTTTCAGTTTGGGCACCTAATGCACAGGCTGTCAGCGTAGTAGGAAATTTCAACGGCTGGAACACTGAATCTCACCCGCTCGCCGTACGTTGGGACGGTTCGGGAATTTGGGAAGGTTTTATTCCTGACTTAAAGAAATGGGAATTATATAAATTCTGCATCAAAAATGTTCACGGTGAAATAAAAGAAAAAATGGATCCGTTCTGCAGGGCTTTTGAACTTCCTCCGAGAACATCATCAATCACACATTGGCCTGAATACGAATGGGGAGATTCTGAATGGTTAGCTCACAGGGGCGAAAAAATGAATCTTTCAGCACCTTTGAGCGTTTACGAGGTTCATTTAGGATCATGGCGCAGACATTGGGACGACGGTTTATCGCTTTCATATCGTGAAATGGCCGAAGAGCTGCCGGGATATTGCGAAGATATGGGATTCAATGCCGTTGAATTTTTGCCCGTAATGGAACACCCGTTTTATGGCTCATGGGGTTATCAGACACTCGGATATTTTGCCCCGACAGCAAGATACGGAACGCCCGAAGATTTTATGTATCTTGTTGACTCGCTTCACAAGAAAAACATCGCAGTAATTTTAGATTTTGTGCCGAGTCATTTCCCGACTGACGATTTCGGACTTGCACGCTACGACGGAACAGCACTTTACGAACACGAAGACCCTCGAAAAGGTTATCACCCTGACTGGGGAAGCTACATTTTCAATTACGGCAGGAACGAAGTACGAAGCTATCTAATTTCGAGTGCAGCATTCTGGATTGATCAATATCATGCTGACGGTTTAAGAATCGACGCTGTAGCTTCAATGCTGTATCTTGATTATTCACGTAAAAACGGCGAATGGATTCCTAACATTTACGGAGGACGTGAAAACCTCGAAGCGATTTCGTTATTACGAGACATGAACAGCGAATTATTCGGACGTTTCGGAAGTATTCAGACAATCGCAGAAGAATCAACGGACTGGCCAATGGTAACGAGACCTGTATTTTTAGGCGGTTTAGGCTTCGGCATGAAATGGAATATGGGCTGGATGCACGATACGCTTGAATACATGAGCCTTGACGGAATTTACAGGAGCTGGCATCAGAATCAATTAACTTTCTCAATCTGGTACGCATTCAGTGAGAATTTCATGCTTCCGTTATCACATGATGAAGTAGTACACGGAAAAGGCTCGCTGATTAATAAAATGTCGGGCGACTGGTGGCAGAAGAGGGCGAATTTGAGACTGCTTTACGGTTACATGTGGGGACACCCGGGCAAGAAATTGTTATTCATGGGCGGAGAGTTTGCACAGGGGCTTGAATGGAATCACGATTCAGCATGTGAATGGCATTTGCTTCAGAAAGATGATTTCAGAGGGATTCAGAACTGGGTAAGAGATTTGAATCACGCCTTGAAAACTTACAAACCGCTTTACGAATTAGATTTCACGCCTGACGGGTTCAAATGGGTTGACTGTTCGGACTGGAGAGAAAGTATTATTGTCTGGCTTAGAAAAGGCAAGAGCAACGAAGAATATGTTTTGTGTGCAGCAAACTTTACGCCGGTTCCGAGATACGGTTACAGAATCGGAGTTCCAGGAATGGGATTCTGGAAAGAGATTTTGAACAGTGACGCAACAAAATACGGTGGTGGCGGAATCGGAAACTGCGGAGGAATGGAATCAGAAATGATTGAATCTCACGGAATGCCTTACTCGCTGCCATTAACATTGCCGCCGCTCGGAATAGTGATGTTCTACTTCAACACAAAAAATGAACATCAGGAAAATCAGGAACAGGAATAAAATTTAATTTTTTGTTTATCTCCCCTTACAAAGATTTGCAAGCTAAGGGGAGAAAATTTTTATTAACATGAGAAAAAATAAACTTGTTGCTCCTGTATTAAAATGGGTTGGAGGTAAAAGACAGTTGATTGAAATTCTTTCAACATTACTACCTCCTAAAATATCCTCATATTCGTACTGTGAACCTTTTGTAGGAGGCGGGGCTTTACTATTTCATTTACAACCTAAAAAAGCCTTTGTAAATGACATTAACGCAGATTTAATACGTGTTTATAAAGTGATAAAAGAAAATGTTGATGAATTAATCGGAGAACTGAAAAAATATAAAAATGAATCTGATTTATTTTATCGTGTTCGTAACTTGGACAGAGACATCGTAAAATATAATTCTTTATCAGAGATTGAGAAAGCTGCACGTATTTTATATCTTAATAAAACCTGTTACAACGGTCTTTACAGAGTAAATAATTCAGGTGAATTTAATTCTCCTTTTGGAAATTATCGAAATCCAAATATTGTAAATGAACCCGTACTGCGTGCCGTAAGCAATTACTTTAACTCTGCCGAAATTAATTTTTCCTCTGTTGATTACGCAGAAATTCTGGAAAATATAAAAAAAAATGTTTTTGTTTATCTTGATCCGCCTTATGATCCTATTTCAGAAACATCAAATTTTACTGGATACGCTAAAGGAGGATTTTCAAAAGAGGATCAAATTCGTTTGCGTAAAAATTGTGATGAATTGGATAAACGAGGCATAAAATTTATGCTTTCAAATTCCGCCACTCCTTTTATACTGGAGCAGTATTCCGCCTATAAAAATATAACATTTGTCAAGGCAAAACGAGCAATTAATTCAGACGGAAATAAACGTGGAGATGTCGATGAGGTGATAATTAGGAATTATGAGTAAAAATAATACGGCATGGAAAAAAATATTTGATAAGTATGACATTTTACAAAAAATTAAAAAGAATGGTTCCTTTAACATTTCCGCTGCTCAAATAAAAGAATTTCGTGAACCTCGTTTAATGGTGAAATTTGATCATTCCGTAAATTTGCCCCAAATATTTATGGAAAATAAATTAGCTATTCTGCCTGTAACACGGGGAGATTATGTTATTTCACATTTTGATCTTTATCATAAATTTGAAGATATTAATTCAACAATAATAAATTTATCTTTACCGGACTATCTTCAAAGTTTGAGTATAAGCAATATTCAAAATGAAGCCATAGCATTAAATTGTGCTTTTGTTTCGGGAATTATCGATGACTTTATGGAAGATGAAGATATTTTTCCTACTGTTTCAGGACGTATGAGCTCGGGAACTTTTTTGTTTAATGTTGACGATCATAATGCAAACACACGTCATAAAGTACAAGTTGAAAATTCTCAAATTGAAATTGATGCGGCTTTTGAAGGTATTAATTCTTTTGCATTATTTGAGGCAAAAATGGATATTTCGGAAGATTTCCTGGTAAGACAGTTATATTATCCGTTTCGTGTATGGAAAAATCGAATTTCAAAACCTGTGAGACCTGTATTTCTTATTTATTCTAACGGAATTTTCAGACTGTTTGAATATGAATTTAAGGATATTTATAATTATAATTCTTTACAATTAGTTAAGCAGAAAAATTATTCCATCGAAGATACCGAAATCTCAATAACTGACATTCAATCTATTCTGGAAAACACGGTTATTATTCAGGAACCCGAAATCCCATTCCCTCAAGCAGATAAATTTGAGAAAATCATAAATCTTTGTGAACTTGCAAATATAAAAGATTTGACAAAACAGGATATAGCAGCAGAATATGATATTGTTAAGAGACAGATAAATTATTATACAGATGCTTCTCGTTATTTGGGATTATTTGATAAAAAAACATCTGACGGAGAAGTGTTATATTCAATCAGCGAACAAGGACGAAAAATATTAAATTTGAGTTTCAAGCAACGTCAGTTAGAATTTTGCAGGCTCATATTGTCTCACAAAATTTTTAATGATATTTTACAACTTTATTTACAAAATGGTGTCATGCCTTCAAACGATGAGATTATTGACATTATGAAAATTTCAAATCTTTATCATGTTGAAGGGCAAGAAACATTTATTCGCCGTGCATCAACAATCAGAAGCTGGATTAACTGGATTATTTCATTAATAAATTAAGACTCAATACAAAAAAATCCTCCATGCGTGTGGGGGAGGATTCTCAATATTATTTGTAAGTTTTTTAATTTTTGGAGGCGGCACCCAGAATCGAACTGGGGATAAAGGATTTGCAGTCCTCTGCCTTACCGCTTGGCTATACCGCCTGGAGGTTTGACTGTGATATTTTAGTTACTGTTTCGGTTTTCGTCAAGTCCGAATTTTTTATGCCCTTCCATAAAGTTTGCAGGCAGCTAAAATCCTGTCCGCCAATCCGTCAGAAATTGCATCAGGTTTCATTCTCCACGACCAATTCCCTGAAGGTGTTGAAGGAATATTTATTCTCGATTCTGCTCCAAGCCTCAAATAATCCTGCATCGGAATTATCGCCGTATCACTCACAGAACTTACTGCAAGTCTTGTTACTTCACTCGTGAAAATATATCCGTCCATTACATCACGGCCGATATATGACGAAAAATTTTTAATCTCGTTTTCCGTTGCGTCGTTTTCAAACCAGCCCCGCGAAGTATTATTATCGTGAGTCCCAGTGTAAACTACGCTGTCCCTTGTATGATTATGAGGTGCATATGGATTGTCGGCAGGATTTCCGAACGCAAAATGTAACACTAACATTCCAGGCAGTTTATAATTTTTTCGGATTTCTTCAACGTCAGGAGTAATTATTCCGAGATTTTCAGCCCAAAACGGCATTTCAGGAAAATTCTTTTTCAACTCGGCAAAAAATTTTTCGTACGGTACATCAATCCATTCTCCGACTTTCGCTGTAGCTTCTCCGTAAGGTACTGCCCAATATGCTACAAGACCTCTGAAATGATCTATTCTGATTATGTCGAACATCGTCAAAAGATTTTTCAGCCTTGCTATCCACCATTTGAAATTTTGAGCTTCCATTACGTCCCATTTGTATGTCGGATTTCCCCACAACTGCCCCGTCTCGCTGAAATAATCCGGCGGAACTCCTGCAACGGTTACGGGGTTTAAGTCATCGTCAAAATCAAACAAATTCGGATTCTCCCAAACGTCTGCACAGTCCCTCGTTACGTAAAGCGGCATATCTCCGACAATTTTTATGTTTAATTCCTCAAGTTTAGATTTCAATTTCATAACTTGAGAGAAAAATACATATTGATAAAATTCCTGACGTGAAATTTCGTTCGAGTATTCAGCCTTGAATCTTTTAATTGCGTTTTTGTCCTTGTGTTTTAATTCGTCAGGCCATTCGTACCATGCAGCACCCCCTTGAACCTGTTTAATAACACTGAACAATGCAAAACTTTCAAGCCATTCCGTATTCTTTTTGAAATCTTCAAATTCTGAATCAAGACGGTTATTTTTTATGCAGTGTTTGTAAGCAGCATTCAAAATTTCAGTCTTAAATTCACGCACTGATTCATAATCAATTTTTTCGGGATTCTTGTCGAAATTATATTTTGCGGAAATCTTTTCAAGTTCTTCATTCGTTAAAAATCCTTCGTCAACTAATATTTCAGGACTGACTAACAGATAATTTCCAGCAAATGCAGATGTCGGACTGTATGGAGAATTTCCGCAGCCCGAATCAATCGTCGTCAACGGCAAAACCTGCCAAATTTTTTGCCCTGAATCGTGAAGGAATTTCGCAAACTTTAACGCTTCAGAACCAAAATCACCAATACCGAATTTTGAGGGCAATGACGTTATCGGCAGTAATATTCCAGCACTTCGCATAAAAAAAACTCAACCTCCTAAAATTTATAACTCTCCGGAATCATACACCGCACAACCAGCAGTAAATGTCATAGTTACGTCGATGTTTGCAATTTTTTCCGGGCTTACAGTAAAAGGATCCTGTTCCAAAACTACTATATCAGCATCGTTTCCGACAGAAAGTTCCCCTCTTCGTGCTTCGTTTGAACTGTTCCATGATGCTCCCCATGTGTAAATGCTCAAAGCCTCCGCAACACTTAAACCGTTTAATACAAGATTTGAAATGTTCTTCAAAGGAGATTCCGCCGTTTTCCCTGAACCTTCACAAATTACAAGTCCGTTTTGAAAAGCCTCGTGAATAAAATTATTTTCGCCCCGAGAACTTAAAATCCCTCCGAGTCCCAATAATCTCATTCTCTCGAATAATCCCGAAGTTATATTTTTAATTAAATGTCTTGATGATTTACGAACTTTCTTTGTAACTCTTTCAAGAGCACTTAAACATGATTTATTATTGTCGCTGATAATCTGACAGCCAGATAAATGAGCCGAATAAATCATATTTTTCTGTTCAGTCTGTTCAAGATTCCCATTTATTAAAATTCCTCCGAATTTACAAAACGGCATTCCGTCGCCTGTCCTTAAACCCGAAGATAAAAATTCATTCAACGAACCTACATCGTTAAATCCGAAATTACATCTTAATCTGAAGTCTAAAGATTCGTAAGCATCATTTGAAAATATATCCCATAATTTTTTTGCGTCTCCGTAAAAATCTCCCCATAATTCAGTTATTCCGAGAGCGTTAATTTTTTGAGAATAATTTTTGACGAGATAAATTATATTTTCTTCGGTCAGGTCGGGTAAATGCTGATTTAATTCTCCTGATTCAACAGAGTCCTGCGGCATGTTTAATTCATTCATTGCAGGAGTGTTTAATAATGCGTGAGAATTTTTTACGTCAGTAACGGCACAAGGAATCAACGAGACAATTTTTTCTATGTCATCTCTTGAAATATTTACATCATCGGGCAGATTTTCAGCAATGTACCAGCCTCGTAAAGGTGTCGGATTCGATTGAACATAAGCACTCAGAGAATCAGAAAATTCTTTGACGGAATGAATGTTAATTAAATTTAATCTTTCCTGAGATTCTGCCCACGAAAGAAAATCCAGCCCCGAATCGCAAAATCCCTGCAAAACAGTTCTGCCGTGAAGATCAATTACTTTTCCGTTAAAACTTCCTGACTCGTCATCAATCGAAACTATACGGCCATGCTCAAAAGTTATGTTCTCGGAAACTCCTGACTGAGTATGAATTTTGCCGTTAATAAGTGAAATTTTTTCGTACTGGGTTTGCTCCAATTATAAAAGCCCCCTTTTATTTATAAATTTATATTTTCACCCTCTCCACCGTTTCTTGCGAGACATCTCCCCTTAGAAATGGGAGACTCTGCCTCTCCGTTTGCTGTGGAAGGGTGAAAACATTAATACAATCCGTCGTGTTTAGTTCCGATTCCAAAGATTTGCAATGAAGTTTCCATTAAGTCGTTTTGAGCTTTCACAAGAAAAGAACCGACAGCCATTTGAACTTTTGCCTGGCTCAGATCCATTGACGCTTCGGCGATGCTCATGGGGTCTGCTCCGCTCTCTGCGATTCTTGCTCCTGCTGCGTTGGCGGTGTTGAGGGAACTTTGCATCATTGCGAGTCCGTTTTGACCGAGTGCGTTAAAACTGTTCATGCTAATCATAAAATTTTCAGCTCCTTTCAAAATTATGTCTATTATATAATAATAGCAATATTAATTTCGGAGGTTTTTAACATGGAAACAAGAGTCGCAGTTATGAGCATCATTGTCGAAAATGTCGCTTCAGTCGAAGAACTTAACAATATTCTTCACGAATACAGGGAATTTATAATCGGACGTATGGGAATACCCTATCATCAGAAAAAAATTAATATTATCAGCATTGCCCTTGACGCTCCGCAGGATTTAATTTCAGCAATTTCAGGACGAATCGGCAATCTTGAAGGAGTCAACGTTAAAACAGCATTTTCAAAATAAAATATGAAATGCGTAATCTAATTAAAAAGCTCTCTGAAACTCATTCGCTTGATTTAGACGAATACGAATCTTTAATCGCGAATCGAAATGATGAGAGCAGAAAACTTTTAACCGATTTAGCCGTTGAAGCACGAAAAAAAATCTACGGAAACAAAATTTTTATTCGAGGCTTAATTGAAATTTCAAACTTCTGCAAAAATGATTGTTTTTATTGCGGAATCAGGCGAAGTAATTTCAATGCTCAACGTTACAGATTAACACCTGAGCAAATAATTTCATGTTCCGAAGAAGGTTATAAATTAGGTTTCAGAACTTTTGTTTTACAGGGCGGCGAAGATGATTTTTTCACTGACGAAATACTCGGAAAAATAATTCGTGAAATTAAATCCCGTCATTCAGACTGTGCCATAACACTTTCACTCGGCGAGAGAACTTTTGAAAGTTACAGGTATCTTAAAGTCTGCGGGGCTGACAGATATTTATTGAGGCATGAAACGGCGGATAGAGTTCACTACAAAATTTTGCACCCTACAAGTTTATCGTTTGAGAACAGATTAAAATGTTTGTACGCACTTCGCAGATTAGGTTATTACGTAGGCTGCGGATTTATGGTTAATTCGCCTCATCAGACAACAAGATATTTAGCCGAAGATCTGAAATTCATTGAGACATTCAAACCTGAAATGTGCGGGATAGGCCCTTTCATTCCTCACAAAGATACTCCGTTCAAAGATTTTGATTCAGGAACTGTCGAATTAACCTGTTATTTACTCTCGATAATAAGATTAATTAATCCTCATATTCTGCTGCCTTCGACAACTGCACTCGGAACTATTGATTCATTTGGCCGTGAGCGTGGAATTTTAGCAGGTGCTAACGTTGTAATGCCGAATTTATCGCCCGTCGATGTCCGAAAAAAATATGAACTTTACGACAATAAAATCTGCACGGGGGAAGAAAGTGCGCAATGCAGACAATGTTTACAGAATCGAATGAATAAAATCGGATACGAAATCGTCATCGACAGGGGAGACATAAAATAAAAATGTACGACATTAACATAAATCTTGAAAATTATTTTAATGAACTTGATCCGAAATTACGCCTCGAAATTTTAGACTCTCTGAAAGATTCGGGGAACGAAGATTTTAACTTTCTCCGTGAAATTTATAATAAACGCTATCCCGATGAAAATAATGATAAATGGTTATGGCGTTGCATGTGTCTGTTAATACTTTTCGGAAGGGGAAAAATTTTCAAACGTTCAAGAGACAGGGAAGTTTTGAAAATCGTTAATGAGCTATCAATGAATGACTCTGACACTTCACACAAAAATCTTTTATATCACGAATATAGAAACGCAGCAAAAAGATATTTATCGACGTGCAAAAGTTCCGGCTATGCTTCGGGGTTGCTTGGACTTAGAAAAGCCGAAGATGACGAAAAAATTTATCGTGCATGTCAGGATATTTGGCAGATGTCAAAAGGTATTGCGAAATCTTCGGGACTTCTTAATGAAATGAATTTATGGTGCGAAGCCTTCAGGGACGAATTGTTTTCCTATTCTCCGTTATGTCAAGAGGCATACGGGAGACTCGATATTTAACCTATCTGTCAAAAAGTTGAAATCTCCCAGTTTTTTATAACCTCTCTGTCAACAAGTTGACATCTCCCCTTAGAAAGGGGAGACTCAACCGTCAACGTAATTTTTTCAACATAATCGCAAACGCAATTAACGCTAAACCTGAGAGACCCAAATTACAGCCTCCGCCGCTGTTTCCAATAGTTACGGTTTTGCTATTACCTGCATTAATCGTTACTCCCATGTTCACGTCCTTAAATCCTGTTACGTAATCATAAGAAAGTGTTGAAGCAGGCGAACTCAATTTAACGTAACCAGTGCTTAAATCCTGCGAAATTACTTCGATCGGATTTCCGTTTACATCTTTCGCAGTCAAATTTTTGATATTCGCTGCATATGATGTATCTTCATCAGAAGCCGAAATATTTTCGACAACATTAGATTTATCTGCTGACATGAATATTGAAAAATTAAATTCCGAAGGGATATTGTCAACCGCTTTATTTTGGCCTTCACATTTAAGAGTTTCCAATATCGGCGTGTCCGTTGCTGAATAATCGAAAATCAAAAAACTGTTATTGCTGAAATCAAGATAAACTAATTTCGCACAACCCGTAAGAATTAATCCGGTCTGATCAATATCGCATGATGAACAGATTAGTTTTGCAAGTTTTTCGCAGTTCGTTGCGTCGATTTCTTTTAGCCCCGTTTCGCTTACATCAATGACTTCAATATTCGGATTCTCGGCAAGGTCAAGTTCTTCAAGTTTTTTACAGCCGTTTGCAATTACATTTTTAATCTTCGTTGTAGCCGTAAGTTTGATTATTTTTACGTCAACATTGTTTGAAATGTCAACGCTCTCAACACTTGCAGGAAGCTGACTCAAATCCGCCGTTTCCAATGACGTAACTTTTGACAGATTCACGATTTTAAGATTTACAAACTTTGAGTCAATCATCGTCAAATCCGTAATGTTTCCTGTAAGCGTTAAATCTATCAGTGCTGCCTTTGCATCGTCTGAAAGATTTTTTATTCCGTCAGCACTCTGTGTATCGACTGTCTTATAAACAGGAGTCTGTTGTCCTTTTCCGTTTTCATTTTCTTTTTCGGGATTTGAAGGATTTTCTGGATTTGAAGGATTTTCGGGATTTTCGGGATTTGAAGGTGTTGAAACTTCATTCACGTTTATCGTAACAGTTGTGTCGGCAGAATTTTTAACATCTCCGCTTTTGACTTCAGCCGTAATTTTTATCTCGTAATTTCCTGCTTTTGTCGAAGATGTTACGTTCAAAGTCCCTGATGTCAAAGTAATTCCTTCAACGCTCGGTGAATTTGTCCAAGTTATTTCATAGCCTGATGTCAAAGTTTCCGTTGATGAATCATCGTAAGCTGCTTTTACCGTCGGAGTTACAACAATTTTCCCTTCAGTTCCTGCGTCAAGCGATAAAGTTGTCGGACTTGCAGATAAAGTTACATCGAGCGATATTAATTTGGGTGAGGCGTTTTCTGCTTCTTTTTTCGTTATCGTTATCGCTGCATCATCTGAAGCCGTTAATCCAGAAGCAGCATGAGTTACCGTTGCAATTACATTAAATTCGTACGTCCCCGCCGATAAAGTATTAGCAATCTTCAAAACTCCGTCATTGTCAATCGTAATTCCGTCAATGCTTTTGCTCAATGACCATGCTGTCGTATAACCTGATGAAATTTCGTTTTCTGTTGTTTCGTCGCCGTCAAAAAATCCCTTGACCGTAACCGTAAAAGTTTTTTCGTCATCACTTGCGGATTTTAATTCTGTCGTGTAATTATCGGGGGAAACTACTGCACTGATTCCTGTGATTTCTGTTTCAATCGCTCCGATTGTCGGGGCTGCTGCTCTAACTCTTCCAAGCTGGTCTTCACTCACCTGACCTTCAACGCCTGCACCTCTTAAAGCACTTAATACCGAATTATTTTTGAGACTGTAGAACGTGTGTTTTACGCCTTTGACAGTTTCGTCCGCAGACACGATGCTTGCCCATGTGATGTTGATGTCCTTATCGCTGCTCGTAACATAATCTTTTTTTGCACCGTTTGGATATGCAGAATTTGTAAGGGTTACTGTCGGATTTGCAGAATTGCTTTTATAAAATACTTTGTCCGCACTGTCATTCCGTATCAGAGTATTCGTGATGTCGAAAGAAGGGGCAGTGTCTGAAAAATAAATTTCGGCAGGAATGAGGCTACCTGGTTGCATAGTGTTATTTACTATCGTGCTGTTCACGACTTTCACACTTCCGGACGTGTTGCAATCAATTCCCCGTACATCATTATTTGCAATCGTACAGTTTATAATTGTTGTGTTTTGACTCCAAACATTTACTCCGAATTTGTTGCCTGTAATCGTGCTTTTTTCGAGCGTTAATGTCCCGTTTGCATTATAATGATTAATTCCACTTGTAATGTTATTGTTCAGCGTACAATTTGTAACGACCGTATTAACAGTACCGTACATTCCGGCATAAATTCCATTATACTTCATTGCCGTAATCGTACAGTTTTCAATTCTCGCATTGATCGTGGAGTTGTTGTTTGGGGTTATATATATCCCATTGATAGCATAATTATTATTAGATGAAATATAAAATCCGTCAAAAACAAAATCAAGATTCGTATTATCAGGTGCTGCTATGTATATTACATTCATGCCGGAAGTTGAAAAGTTTGCCGTAATCTTTGATTGATGTTCTCTTTTTGTTATGTCAGTGTCAGTGTCAACAAAACCGCCATAAATTTTGAGGCTTCGGGGAGTGGTGTCGCTGACATTAATTGAACCGTTGATTCCATAATCGCCGGAATAAATATACACGACATCGCCGCTTGATAATGGGGAATTGTTAATGAAATCGGATAAACTTGCTGCGGTGTTGTTCGTACCTACAGACCAAATATTTTTATCGTACCCCCCACCTCAAGATCCATTGAGATAAAATAAACCGGTGTAACATCATTTGATAGGGTTCCGGGTTTAACGTACCATGCAGATGCTCCCCACGAAGGCACAGAATAAAAAAGTGCAATCACAGAAAGCAAGAATAACGCAAAAAATTTATTCTTATTCAAAATAAATTCCTCCTTAAAAAAATATAATTTAATAGTCTGGGTATTATAACCTAAACTTTAATGGTTTTCACGTAAATTCTACGACATAATGCTTAAAGTAATTCCGTGTAAATCGGACCTTTAGTTGTTAATTCACTTCTCATCAAAAATAATTCGCAGCATTCCCACGAAAAATTTTTCACTGTTCCAAGTCTGCGGATAATTTCCTCTGTCAAAATTTCGTTTTTCAATCTTGCCAGCGTCAAATGAGATTTGAATTTCTTAGTTTCTTTCGGAATATCAAGCTCATCATATAAAACATCGTTAATTTTGCGTGAAAGTTTTTCGAGTTCCTTCCCGCCTTTATCGCCTGAAAGCCAAATAACTTTGGGTGCGTTCAAATTCGGAAATGCTCCGATATATGACAAATCGATTGTGAAAGGTGAAAAATTTTTTAAGGGAATCAATAAATCCTTAACACGTGAAATAATTTCAGGCTTCAATTCCCCTAAAAATTTTAACGTAATGTGAAATTGGCCGAATTTTACCCAGCGAATTTTTGAAAGCGGTCTTAATTCAGCCAAAAAGTTTTCGAGTTCTTCTGAAACGTTATCAGGAACTTTTACGGCAATAAATGCTCTAATTAAATCGGATTTCATATCGTGAGTGAATTACCCCTCCGTCTCACTTTGTGAGCCACCTCCCCGCAAGCGGAGAGGCAATGCGTCCCCTCGTTGAGGGGAAGAGGGCCATTTATGGCGAAGGGGTTTTACAAAAATTTTACGATTTCTGATTTATCCTTGCGTAAAGCATGACGATCCGAAGGTTGTGCATCGTCGGCCGGATATGCAACCGGAAATAACGCAATCAAATCATAATCTTTCATTTCAGGGAATAATTCTTTTGTCTTAGGTGCGTCAAAGAATCCTACCCATGTCGTGCCAAGTCCCACAGCTTCAACTGCAAGCATTAAATGTGTAGCAACGATTCCTGCGTCAACGTCCTCAAAATTACGATTGTCTGAAGGTCTGACAAATGCTCCCTCCGTAGTTCCTCCCACTGCAAGCACAACGGGAACATTTTTCGCCCATTCAAAAGGGTGTACGGATTTTATTTTTTCGAGAGCATCGGGAGATTTCAAAACCCAAATTTTAACGGGCTGAGCATTTTTTGCCGTAGGAGCTTGAATGCCAGCCGCTAAAATTTTGTCGAGCTTCTCATCTTCGACTTTTTTATCCGAAAATTTTCTGCATGAATAACGACTTTTTACAACGTCGAAAAATTCCATTATTCGTTTCCCCAGTCTGCATCTTTGAAGGCTTCGGCGAATGGGTTATAGGCCATTTCGTCATCGTCTTCATAACCTGCTGCTTCTTTCAATGCTCTGACACGATTCTTTGCTTTCTTTTCACGGCGTTCCGGTTTCTCTGTGTGTTCAGCTTTTTCGTGTTTAGGCTCCGGCTTTGCAAATTCTTTTTCTTCGTGCTGTACAGGCTCGGAAATAATTTCCGGTTCCGGTTCGGGTTCAAGGGCACTTAATGAGAGTCTCATTCTTCGCTGTTCAGGATTGACCTCAAGGATTCTTGTAACAATTTGATCTCCTTCGTGGAGAATGTCAGCAGGCTTTTCAATTCTTCTGCGGCTCAACTGTGAAATATGAATTAATGCCTCTACGCCTTCCTCAACTTCAACAAATGCTCCGAAGTCCGCAAGTCTTACAACTTTAACGGGAATGTCCTGTCCTGCGTGATAACGTTTGTCAATGTCAACCCATGGATCATTAAGCTGTTTGTGTCCGAGACTGATTTTTCGTTTTTCTCCGTCAATCTCAAGAATCACAACGTCAATTTCCTGTCCCTTTTTGAGAATATCGCGAGGTTTTTTGACTCTTGCCCAGCTAAGATCGCCGACATGAATAAGCCCTTCAATTCCGGGTTCGATTTCAACGAATGCTCCGAAGTCCGTTAAATTCGTAACTATTCCTGTGAATCTGTCGCCGACATGGATTCTTTCGGTTGCTGTGTCCCAAGGATCTCCTTGAACTTGTTTAATGCTCAAAGAAATTCTATCTTTTTCCGTGTCAATGCCCGTAACCTTAACAGTAACTTTGTCGCCCTTTTTGAACATGTCTTTAAGTTTGAAAGTTCTCTTCCAGGTTATTTCTGTTAAGTGAACGAGTCCGTCAAGCTCTCCGAGATTTACGAACACTCCAAAATCAGTGAGACTTGAAACTTCACCTTCGATAATATCGCCCTCATGAACACGTGCATAAAATTTAGCTTTCTTTTCGGCTTCGGCTTCTTCAAGCATTTCACGGCGTGAGAAAACTAATCTGTGTTTGCGTTTGTCATGGTCAAGAATTTTTACTTTAATATTCTGTCCGACATAATTTGCAGGATTTGCACCTTTGCCCGACATCGTTAAATGAGAAATCGGAATAAAGCCCTCGAGTCCGCAGTACTCAACCATAAGTCCGCCCTTGACTCTTGAAATTCCCTTAACGGTCATAACTTTGCTTTCTGCAACTTTTGATTCAAGTTCGTTCCAGCGTTTGTCAAATTCGTGTCTCCACCTGCTGAGCAATAATTGTGCTTCTTCGCCGTCTCTGACACTTACGACTTCAACTTCGATCGGATCGCCCGGCTTTGGTTCTTTTTCACTTTCAACGAGTGAATGATTCGTGTATTCCTTCATCGGTAAAAGACCTTCGCACTTGAAACCGATGTCAACTAAAAATCCTGCGTCGCTCTTGCTGATGATGGTTCCGGTTCTGATTTCGCCTCGTCTTAAATGTACGTTGTCGCCGTACTGGTCGAGTGCTTCCTGCATTGTTTCAGGTTCGTGTTCTTCAGGCTGAACTTGATTTTCCTGATTCTCTGCTGCTGCCGTTGATGCTGCTTCTGTTGCTTCTGCTTCCTGACGTTCAATAACTTCCTGCTGATCCATTATGAATGGATACCCCCTTGATTAACTTTTTGCGCTATATTGCTTTTTATATTCATGATAAGCCATTCGGGAGTGCTTGCTCCTGCGGCTATACCAATCTCAAATTTATTTTTGAACCAATCGGAATTTGATTCAATTTCGTTTTCATCTTCAACCCATAAGACATTAATATTTTCGGATTGAATGATGTCTCGCAGTTTTCCTGTATTAGCACTTTGACGGCCTCCGATTAGGACAACACCGTCGAGATTATTTTTTCTCACGAGTTCACGGGCAGAGTCCTGACGTTCTGACGTAGCTTTGCAGATTGTGTTGCAGACGTGTAATTCCGCAGTTTTTTTCGTCAATATTCCTGCAACTTTTGAAAGTCTTTCCTCTCGTTGTGTAGTCTGTGAGATTAAAGCGATTTTTGAATGTCGTGAAATTTTTTCGGCTTCGTTTTCGTCGGCAATAACTTCGCAGTCATTATTTTTGACATGGCCGATAATACCTTTAATTTCAGGGTGATTTTTATCTCCCAATAAAATTACGTGATAATTTTTCTCCGACAATTCAGCCGCTAAATTTTGAGCCTTCTTAACAAATGGACATGTCATATCTTCGACTTGAATTTTTTTTGCGATTAACTTATCGATGATTTCGAGAGATTCGCCGTGAGCCCTGATTAAAACTTTTGAACCTTCGGGAATTTCCGTGTAATCCTTAGCAACTTTTAATCCTAATTTTTCGAGTCTCTCAACCTCTTGCGGATTATGAATCGGCAGACCTATTGTCCAGACTTCGTGATTGTCCTTCGATAAGGCTTTTTCGATTGCGTCAACGGCTCTTTTGACTCCGAAACAAAAACCGGCGTGTTCTGCCATTACTATCATGAATTAAAATCCTCGTTTTTATCAAGATGTCGTTTAATTGCATTAATGATTTCGTCCTCATGGTTAGATTCTGACATATCAAACCAGATTACAGGCTCAAATTTTTTGAACCATGTCTGCTGCCTTCTGCAAAATGCTTTCGTTCTTGAAATCGAAATTTCGAGTGCTTCGTCAAGTTTCATTTTTCCGTGATTAACATCAATTAATTCACGATAACCGAGACCCTTTAACGGATTAAATCTCTGATCGAAACCATGTTCCAAAAGCCATGCGACCTCTTCGGGAAAACCTGAAGAATATTCCTGTTCAAGCCTGATTTCAATTCTCGAAAATAATTCCTGCCTTGAACGTGAAAGACCGATATACAAAACATCAAATCCATAATCACGTTTTTCACCTTCACTGAAAACCTGCGAAGGAGCTTTACCGGTTAAATCCCAAATTTCCAAAGCTCTTGTTACACGTCGAATATCATTTTTGTGAAGTCTCTCGGCTGTTTCGGGATCAACTTCGGCAAGTCTCATGTGTAATAATTCTGCTCCCTGAGAATTTGCGAGAGTTTCATATTTTTCACGGATATTTTCGTCTGATGGCAATTCTGAATTTAACGAAGCATGAAACAAAGCATTATAATAAAATGGAGTACCGCCTACAAACAACGGAATCTTTTTTCGGGCAAAAATTCTTGACACAGCTTTAACAGTTTTTTCGGCAAAATCAGAAACCGAAAATTTTTCGTCAGGATCTGCAATGTCAATCATGTGATGAGGAATCTCACGGCGAACGGAAAGCGATACTTTATCCGTTCCAATGTCCATATACCTGTACACCTGACGCGAATCCACTGAAATAATTTCAGCGTTTAACTTTTCTGCGATTAAAAGACTTAATGCCGTTTTCCCTACGGCTGTGGCTCCTATTAAAGCAACCACCGGCTGCCGGTTCATAAAAATACTAATAACCTCGTTTACAAAGCGTAATTAATAATAAAACGTGTGAATTATAACACAAAATTTATTTTTGCAACAATGATATAATATTTCAAAATTTTTTCCGACAAGTTTTTAATTTTTTAATCACAAAAAAAGTTTCGTTTTGCCACTACATTTGCCACTACAAAAATATTAAAATTTCCCTGTTATAATAATAATTCATAAATTTATTTTTTTGAGTAAAGTGAGGAATTTTTTTTCATGGAATCCGAAGCAAAAACAAATAAAAAATATCCGCCTTTAGATCTCGCCGCACCTGTAATTTTTGCGATAGTTTTTGTGATTACGTTTATGTATTCGAGATTTGAGCCTACAGTCGAAGATGTTGATTCGGAATACGTGAAACAACATAAAGATTTGCCCGGTTATGTTTTAGTTGATGCACGAACGGAAGAATCTTTTGAGGGAAAATCTCCGAGATACAGCGTTCCAGGAGGACACATCGAAGGAGCTGTTAATTTTCCGATTCAAGAATTGTACGATTTTGCTTCATCGGCGGGACTCGCAAAAGCAGGAATCACGAAAGACAAAACCATAATAATTTATTGCAACACGGGCGTATTATCAGGGAGGTTTGCGGATCAGTTAGTGAGGCGGTTTAATTATTCTGCGTCAAAAATAAAAAATTACAGAGGCAGCGTTACAGATTGGATTACGAATAAAAATTTGCTTTTTCCCGAAGATCACGAGACAGGTTTTGAAAGAGATCACCATGATTAGCCCCTCTGCGTTATAATGCGTTATGAAAATGAAAATATAATTATATTTTGAAGGAGTTGTTTTTTCATGGAAGAACAGGGAAAAATTATCAGCACCTGCGATGTTGATTCTAATCTTGCCCTGCAAATGTGGACGAGAGGAAAGACACCGAGACTTTCTATTTTCAACAAGAATAAAAATTCACGAAAATTAATTCACATAGCTTGGGTTGAAAAACGTGATCGAACTCTCTCAATCAACGGCAAAAAACCCGGCGAAAGTTTTTCATATGTCGTAAAAGATTTCGAGCCCGCCATTCAAAAAATTTTAACTGATTATTCGGCTAAAACAAATTTCAAAATCAAATTCTTAAAACTCGTTATTGATCTCGAAAAAGCATTAAATCGCCCCGAACCCGTTTCGAGTCCGAGCGAATTTGCGATGTTGTCCGAAGAAAAAAGATCTTCATTATGGATTGCAGACTGCTCAAAGGATAAAAATTCCGGAGTTTTCAGGGCATTTTTTCCCGTGAATAATTCCGAAGCTGCTTTAATGAATGACGAAAAATTAAAAATCACAAGCATTTCCGCACGTGGCACAGAGGCATTAATGAAAACAGGTGTCCCCGAAGGTCTTAAACGAATTAACCCCGAACGCTGGCACAATACAGTAAGAGTTACGGCGGCGGCGATGATTTTAGGATTTTCGTACTGCGGGGGAGACGGCACAAAGACTGCGGATTATTTCTGGACTGCGGGTGAAAAACCTAAAAATCTTAATCCCAACGTTACACCTATGAAAGTTCCTGAGAAAAAATTATCTCTTCACGATCCCATGCTTGCAAAACTCGGTCATAAGATGTCAGCTTTTATCAGGCATTTTTATTATGTTGATGAAGTCGAAATTTCATATTCGGGCGATTCTGAAAAGGAAATGCACGAAGCAGGTTTTGAGAGATCACGGCGGATTGATTTCAACACAGGAACTATCGGCGACGTTCCCTACAGAGTTACATTTTATGAAAATCATGACGAAGGAATAACGGCTTTCGGCTGTAATCCAAGAATGCAGACTGCAAGGCACACGGGCGACATGATAATTAAAATTCCCACTGAAATTTATAAGCAGGCTTTGAAAAATAACACAATGGGAGGGGCGGAAGATGATTTCTTTACTCTCACAAGGTTATTATGGGCTAAACAGTACGGTGAATGGTACAGGAACATAAAATCTTATGTCAAAAATTTTGTAGGACTGATTCAGCAATGAAAAAATTTTTGTTTGTGTTTACGGTTTTAATTTTATTTTTCAATGTCGAAGTCTCAAACGCCTCTGCACCGAGAAAAATATCAATCGTGATTTTTCCGACAATAAATTCAACTGAGCTTGAAGTCTGGGAAAGCAAATATTATCCCTATAATGTTCTTGAGCAAAAAATGTCGGAATATCTTGAGCAGGTATTAAAAAATTCGCCTTTGGTTGAAGCGAGAGTTTTAGACGAAGAAGGAATGAATCGCTGGCTTTCAGGTTCGAGGCGAGGTGATGACATGGCCGTTCAGCTTGAATTATTCAGTGCAATAATGAAAGAACGTCATGTCTTGGGAACTGCTCAAACAGGGAGGGCATTAATCAGGCTTAGAGTTTACGACCGTTCAAAAGTTCAGGAAATGGCCGTGCGAAATGTCAGGGGGACAAGTAAAAGATTCACGCTTGACTCTGCTGAAGATGTTTTCTGGTTTGACGAAGCAATTTCAGGTTTAGGGATTCCTTTTGAATACGGACTGGATTTATTTGGATTAACGAGACAGCCATACAAAGGTCAAAAAATGTCTCGCCCCACGTGGGATCAGTTTAGAGGAACTTCACACTGGCAGGCAATCAAAAACGCAATCAACGAAGCCTGCAATCAATCAATGCGTCAGGTAAGAAACGTAATCCGAAGCAACGAACCTAATGCAGAGTTAATGGCCAACGATAATTTTTCAAGTTCTTATATCACGCTTGGAAGGATTTTAGCTCCGACAGCAACATCAACACGAAAAAGAAGAGATTACATAGTTTCAATCGGATATTTTGCAAACGGTGCTTATGACGGTGTGAAAGTCGGCGAAGTTCTCGATGTCATTCGCTCGGACACTTATGTTACAGTAACGCCCGACAATCCCGTTGTAGTTCTGCCAAAGGTAATTGGAAAAGTCAAAGTTATAAAAGTTTACGAAGATAATGCAATCGTCAGAGTTATTAGAGATAACAGAAAGGAACCTATAACGTTAAAAGATTTAGTTGTTAAGAGGACAGGAATCACAGGAAAATGAAAAAGTTTTTATTGATTTTAAGCATATTGATTTTAATAATTAATCCTGTTTACGCTGAAGATGACGACAGCACGCCGTACATGCCTTATTTTGAACAGCCTAAACAGGAAACGCAGCCTAAAACTGACAACACGAAAAAGAAAACGCCTGTTAAAAAGAAAACGACGAAAAAAAAATCGACAGTCAAAAAAGCAACAAAGAAAACTGCCGCTAAAAAAGTTTCAGCACCTCGTCAAAGTTCTTTGCAAAAGGCAATAGAATTATTGAATCAGGACAGATACGAAGAGTCAAAAAAATTTTTGCTTCGTGCAATTCAGGAAAACAAAAACGATCCTAATGTCTGGTATTGGTACGGAGTATGGCACGAAAAAAACGGCGGATTTTATCAGGCACAATATTTTTATTCAAAGGCCGTGAAGATTGATCCTGCTTTTGATCCTTTATCGAGAGTTGTTTATTATCCCAATGACAGCGAGAAGACTCCTTTATGGGATCCCAAACGCCCTGCAAGAGTTTATCCTGTTGAGACAACATCACGGGGAGTTACGACAGTTTCGCCTGCTGCGAGAGACCGAAGAAATTTTCCTTCAGCCCCTAACGATCCCGAACTGCCAAAAGTTCCCGTTTACACGCCTCCAGAACCCGGAACGAATCCTTTAGACGGAGACCCATACGCACCCGGAATTTATGTACCTCCTTCACGCAATGAAATTCAAACCGCAGGAGAGATTGACCCGTATTATATTCCGCCGAGTCCTGAAAGAATCGTCGCTGAAAATGTAGCTTATGAACCCGAAGAATTAGAGCGCGACAAAGTTATTCGTGCCGATGTTCCGTTATATAATCCTCCCGAACCCGGACAGAAAATTGTTGCTCAAGCTCCGAAAGTTCAAACAGAAACAAAAACACAAGTTAAAGCTAAAGAGTCAAAGAAAACGATTCAGACAGAAACTAAGAGGCAAAATGTTGCAGTGAGAGTTATAAAGCAGTCGGACAGAAAAAAGAATCAGGAAAAGAAGGAAAAAACTCAAGTTAAAGTTAAAGAGTCAGAGAAGAAACAGGAAAAAAAGCAGACAGAAGTTAAAACAGAAAAACCTGAAAAAGTCGAGAAGAAAGAGAAAGAGAAAGTTGAAAAAGTTGAGAAAGTCGAGCAGACTAAACAAAAAACAGAAACTAAAACCGAGACACAGCCTCAAAAACAGACTCGCCGACAATCTCGAAGGAATCAGCAAAATGTTTCTCAGGACGTAAAGCCGAAACCAAAACCAAAAGAGCCTGAAAAAATTGAAAAGACTCAACCTAAAATAATTCTTGAGGAACGCCCGCCGAAAACGACAGAAAAAACAGAAACGCCTGAAAAGCCGGACGAGAATCCTCAAAGACAAAATGAATATCTGCCGCCTGTTGGACAATATCCTTCAGATCCCGGGACGATTCCTGAAATTTATATTCCGCCTGTAGGACAGGGAGAAAATTAAAAATGAAAAAGTTAATTTTGAGTTTTATATTTGTGATGTTGAGCGTGAATTTTGCGTTATGTGCAGAGAAATCGATTTTAGTTAATCAGCCTGCATATCAATCAATGAATTTTTACGTTTATAAGCCTGCGAATCTTCACAAAGATTTTTATGTAACTTACGACGGATTTTTAGTGTATAAAGATTCAAAAGGGATTTGGCATTACGGATCTTACGACAAAAACGGAATTACAAAAACTAATTATGTCGTAGGCTCTGTAATTCCTACAGTTGTGAGATTAAAACCTTATGACCCGAAAATTTCATCAGTTGCACCGATTATTGATACTCCGCAAGTTGAAAAGCTAAATGAATCAAAAACTTCAAGAATACGTTACATGCCTCCTTCACAACCGGCAAAATTTTATGAATCCGTCAATTTAACTCCGAATGCAGCTGACTGGACTCAAAATTCAAAATTCATGTCTCTTGGAAAATGGCAAAAGAGCGTTGACAGAATTGCAATTCTCGACAAACCTAAAACTCCCGTAGCATGGAAAGGAGAATATCCCGATGTTGTTTTCGCATGGACAGGCTTACAATGGAGACAGTTAAACGCAAAATCGGGAAGTGTAACGGCGTTAAATATTTTGAGGCGTGAAAGTTATGCTTTAACTGTTCACACGAATAAAGTAAATCTTCTTCACTGGACTGATGAGGACTCTTATGTTCTTTCGCAATATGCGAGAATGTGGGGGTATCAGTGGCTCGGACAGATTTTTATTGAGAGGGAGTATTAAGAATGAAAAAATTTTTGCTTGTTGTTTCGATTTTGTTTTTGACAATTTCAACTGCCGATGCAAAACGTTATATTACGGAGCCGTTGTTAGTTCCAGAGTCTCCGTATTCGGGAATGACATTTTACGTTTATAAACCTTACAACATGCCTAAAGACTGGTACATAACCCTTGACGGTTACCCGGTAAAACAAAATTCTGACGGAATGTGGGTATACGGAACTTCTGAAGGGCCAAATCTTGTCGCAACAAATTATGTTGTAGGCTCTGTGATACCTTCAATGGCAGGATTAACAAAATGGGTAAGCGATGCACAGGTTTCGGAATTAAGACGGCTTCCAAGCAATGAAATTGTAGCGGTTCAGCAGCGAAATTTCACACGCTCGCAAATGGCTCAGGGACAAAATTATTCAACATATATTCCCGATTGGACATTTAGATCTGATTTTATGATGATTGGAAACTGGAAAGGCTCTGTCGATCGAATCGGAGTTTTAGATAATCCCGCAGTCCCCGTAGCATGGAAAGGAAAAAGCCCAAAAGTTGTTTATGTTTGGGTCGGAAACGGCTGGCATCAAATTAACGTTCGTGAAAGTCAAAGACCAGTGAACGCATTAATCCGTGAGAACATGAAAATAAAAAGATTATTGCGTCAAACGAATTTCAAATGGTATGAACAGGATATGCCGATTTTAGCTCAACAGTCGAGGGCATGGGGATATTATTGGCTCGGAGAGATTCATATTTCAAGGTAAAGGAGAAAAATTTATGCAGTCAGTTTTGTTAGTTTATAATGCCGCAGCCGATAGTATTCCGGTTTTGTTTACAAATTCAATCAGTGCGAATAATTCCGAGCAGATTTATAAATTGATTCACAAGATAATCGAAATTTCACACGAAAATAATTATGCGAACGGTAATTTATGGCAAAATTTCCTAACACATTTTATATTGAGCAACGAGAATATTTTTTCGCTTTCATGTGAGAGAAAAAATCCCCCCGAAGGTTCATTAAAATATTTAGTAATGAATGATTTTGCTTTATTCATGAAACTTTTTAATTTGCAGCATCAAAGCATGAATATAATTCAAAATTTTGTCGGCCATGAAAAAATCGAAAATTATTCTCCGATCTGTGAATTTTCAAAATTGCTTGCAGCCTCAAAAACCCCCGAAGAATTTTACGAATACGTTACAGGTTTCTACAGGAATTACGGCGTTGGAATGTTTGCACTGAATAAGGCATTCAGACTTGACAACAACAGATTAATTCCAGTGAAAAATCAAAATGTCGGCGATGTAAAACTTTCTGACATAGTCGGTTATGAAGCTCAAAAACAGGAATTAATTTCAAACACCGAAGCATTTATTTCCGGTAGACCTGCGAATAATGTTTTGTTGTACGGCGACGGAGGAACGGGAAAATCGACAAGCATTAAAGCACTTTTGAACGAATATTTTATTGAAGGTTTAAGGATTGTAGAAATTTACAAACATCAATTCCGCGAAATTTTGAAATTGACGGGAGCATTGAGAGGGCGAAATTACAAATTCATAATCTTCATTGATGATCTTTCATTCGAGGAAAACGAAAGCGATTACAAATATCTCAAGGCAATAATCGAGGGTGGAATAGAGACGAGACCTGAAAATATTTTGATTTATGCAACGTCAAACAGGCGGCATATAGTGCGGGAAATCTGGAAAGACAGGGACGACATGGAACACAACGGAGACATTCACAGGTCTGACACTGTCGAGGAAAAATTGTCGCTTGCATCGAGATTTGGAATTGCGATAAATTATTCAAGCCCGACACGTCAAAATTATCATGAAATCGTGAAAACATTAGCGAAGAAATCGGGACTTGAGATTGACGAAGAGAAATTAATTTCGGGTTCTGACAGGTGGGAAATCCGACACGGAGGAATGACAGGACGAGCAGCGAGGCAATATGTAGATTATCTGTTAGGAAAAAAAATCTAATTCCAACAAAAAACATCTCCCCTCAAATTTTTGCAATCAAGGGGAGATATTTTTTTTACTTACGTACTTTCCTTGCAGTTGCGGTGATTTTATTTTTTACGTTATTAACGACTTTTTCGACTTTCAATTTTTTTTCTGGATTAGTTTCTGGAATTTTTCGCACTGATTCCCCGCTGCCGATTAAAACTGCTATTGATTGAAGTGCAGGGATATTCTCGCAGATAATTTTTATAATTGAGATTATCGGAGTTGATAACAATGCTCCGGGTATTCCCCAAATCATTCCCCATAATAATAACGATAACAAAATCACAACAGGGCTTACACCTAAACGATCTCCGACAACTTTAGGCGTGATTATATTTCCGATTGTAATTTGAATTGCTGTTAATGAAAGTAAAACTAAAAACGGCTTAAACAGTCCCGGCGAAAATTGAATTATTGACATTACAACCGGAGGAATCGTAGCTATTATTGAGCCCACCGTCGGAATAAAATTTAACAAAAACGTTAAAACTCCCCAGCCCGCTGCAAGTTTTACGTCGAAAATCATTAAGACAAGCCACGCACAAACTCCTGTAGCAAAACTTATAAGAGCAAGAGTACTTAAATATTGGCTGACCTGTTCTGAAATCGTGAATAAAATTTTTTTGACTCTCTTAGCATTTTTCCCGAAGGCTTTTTCGATTTTCTCGTCAAGATACGGAGCTTCAATTAGCATAAACATAAGAAAAACGAATGTCATCACAAATTTGCTTGAAAGTGCAATAATCAATGACGAAATATTTTTCGCGTTGTCCTTCAAAATCCCCATCCAGTTAAAATCTCTGACTGCTTCGGAAGGTACACTCAAAGCCTGCATTAAATTTGAAAACCATTCAATTAATTTTTCGGAAAAAAGGTTATAGACATTTGCAAATTCAACGACCTGAGCAGCTATAAATTTGAATCCGACAAGCCCGATACAAGTTAAAATCGAGAAAACAAGAATCACATTCAACCATGCGTTCAGCCTTAAAGTTTTTCCGATTTTAATGACCGGTCGGAGCATTTGAAGAATAAACCATGCTATTACAAGCGGAATAAAAACATTGCTCGCAAGGTGAAGAACCGAACACAAAGCAATAGACGACAGAAAAATTATAAGGCCAAGAAGCATTTTCATGAAAACTTTTTCATCTCCCGTAAAAAAATATAACGAGGATTATTATAACGCACAAAAAAACTCCTGCCCGATTTAACGAACAGGAGAAAAGAAAAAAAATAAAAAAGAGAGATAATATGAAAAATGAAAAAAAACTACTTAAGTTCTGAGAAATACTTGATTGTTCTGACCATCTGGCTTGTGTATGAATTTTCGTTGTCATACCATGAAACTACCTGCACAAGGGTCATGTCATCGCCTACAGGTTTAACTTTTGTCTGTGTTGCGTCAAAAATTGATCCTGCGGTGCTGTCGATAATGTCCGAAGAAACGATCTGATCTTCATTGTACTCGAATGATTCTGTCTCTTCTTTCTTCATTTGAGCGTTGACCTGTTCTTTTGTCCATGTTCCTTTAACAACTGCATCAAGAATTGTTGTTGATCCTGTCGGTGTCGGAACTCTCTGTGCTGCTCCGTCAAGTTTTCCGTCAAGTTCGGGAATAACAAGTCCGATTGCTTTTGCTGCACCTGTTGAGTTAGGAACGATGTTACATGCTGCTGCTCTTGCTCTTCTTAAATCACCTTTTCTGTGAGGGCCGTCAAGAATCATCTGATCGCCTGTGTAAGCGTGTACTGTTGTCATGAATCCTGAAACGATAGGAGCGAGATCGTTTAATGCTTTTGCCATAGGAGCGAGGCAGTTTGTTGTGCATGATGCGGCTGAAATAACAGTGTCTTCGGGTTTAAGCGTCTTGTGGTTTACGTTGAAAACGATTGTCGGAAGGTCTTTTCCTGCGGGTGCTGAAATTACAACTTTTCTTGCACCTGCTTTGATGTGTGCTTCGGCCTTTGCTTTTGATGTGTAGAATCCTGAACACTCAAGAACGACATCAACCTTTAATTCTCCCCAAGGAAGATTTGCAGCGTCTTTTTCTTCGTAAATTCTGATTTCTTTTCCGTTTACAGTTACGGTGTGTTTTTCGTCATCGCCTGCTACTGAATATTTGTAACGTCCGTGTGTCGTGTCATATTTGAGAAGGTGAGCAAGCATTGTGGGTGCTACAAGGTCATTGATAGCTACAACTTCGTAACCCTCTGCATCGAACATCTGACGAAAGGCAAGACGGCCAATTCTCCCGAAACCATTAATTGCAACTCTTACAGCCATAATAAAAAAATTTCCTCCTGTAAATTCTAAAATTCGTTATTCATTATACTACATCATATTTTATTTTTTCATAAATTTTCAGCCATTCTTCACATTCGAGATCTTCGGCTCTGATATTTTCGTTAATTTTTAAGTCATTGAGAACGTCATGAAAATTAATTCCGTAAAAATCTTTTAAGTTATTAACAAGTGTTTTGCGTCTTTGTGAAAAACTTTTGTGCAGAAGTTCCGACCATAAATTATTATTCGCAAGCTCAAAATTTTTCTCTACAATAATTTCAACGAGTGCTGAGTCAACTTTTGGAACAGGCCTGAAACAATTTCGCGAGACATTTTTAACAATTTTTGCGTGTCCCATTGCCTCAATCGTAATTCCTAAGGGGTAACGCTCTTTTGTGTCAGGTTTTGCGGTGAGTCTCAAAGCTGATTCCTTTTGAAGCATATATAAATGATATTTAAGCCCCGAAGTCGAAAATTTTAGCAATTCCCAGATTAAAGGCGTTGTTATGTTATAAGGAATGTTTGCGATTATCTTGTTTGGAAATGGATTTAATGTTGAATAATTAAATTTAACTGCGTCTGCCCAAAATATTTTTAGTGCGTTATTGGCTTGCGAAAATTTTTCAAGTTCAGGTTTTAATCTTTCGTCAAGTTCAACGGCATAAAGATTTCTAACGTTTCTATTAAGAATTTCCCTTGTCAAAACTCCGTGTCCGGGGCCGATTTCAAGAACGTTATCATTTTCATTCGGGTTTGAACGTGAAATAATTTCGCCTAAAATATTTACGTCAATTAAAAAATTCTGTCCGAATCTCTTTAAGGCTATCATTTTGAAAGGATTGTCCGTTCTCCTCCCGAAACTTTTGCTTCAATCATTGCGTCATATGCAGCAGCAATAAAATCATTCATTCCCGAATAACCTCCGATTGAAAGATCCGCAACGCCTGCACTGATTTTTAATGTCGTAGTTTTCTCACGGATTTCATTTGCCAAAACCACCGCAGCAGCCCCCGAACAGTTTAAGAGAATCATAAATTCGTCCCCGCCCCAATGAGAAATTATATTTTGCCCATGTTCAGACAAATATTTTTTCATGATGTTCACAAATCCCCTTAAAATTCTGTTAGCGTTTGAATATCCTCGTGTTTCGTTTAATGACGAAAAATTATCAATGTTAATCATTATGAGGCTTAAATGTTCGGTGTTTTTAATTGCTTCGGACAGTTTGTGAATTATTGCGTGTTCCATTCCTCTGCGATTTAAGATTCCGTTGTAATTGTCGAATGTTAAAATCCTTCGTAACTGTTCGTTAGTGTTTTGAAGTTCTGAAATATCTTCAAAAGTTATCATAACGCAGTCTTTGCCGTTCCATTTAATCGGGCTTGCGTGAAGTCTGACATCAACATCTTTATTTTTGATTAAGTCAGCCGTATTTGAATCGTTATATTCTTCGTCGAGATAAATTTCGTTTGAGAAGTCATAAAAATTTTTGCCGGCTTCAATATCATGAATTTTGCATTCGATACAGCCTGAAGATTTATTAATTATTCCGAGTAAACCTGAATTTGTATCGTGATTAATAAACTCAATTATATTTTTTCCGGTTAAATTAGTTTTTGCTGATGATGACAGAAATTTATTGACTGCAAGAATCCCACCGTGAGAATCAACTACACATGCCCTGAAAGGAACAGAGTCTAAAATTTCCGGGTTGCTTTGAATCACTGGCGGAAGATTTTTAGCGGCAGGATTTTTATTTTCGGAACTGATTTTAATTACTACGCCGTCAACATTTTTAGCACTGACTCTCAACGGAGATGCTGTTATTTCCCAAATCTTGTCATGTTCTGTAAATTCTATTGCACTCGGTTTTCCAAGACATGCAAGCATTAAAACATCGTGTAAAGTTTTGTCGAAGTCAGTAATCATCGGGGGATAATTTCCGCCTTCTTTGCATGTATGCCCGAATAACCTTGCAGCAATATTTTTATAACCTAACGAGGCATATAATAATTTTCCCTTAGCATTTATTACGCAGCATAATAAACCGGGACAGCAGTCTAAAATTTTCGTCCATTCATTCATGATTTATAACCGTTTGGGTGTGATTGATGCCATTTCCAAGCACTTGAAATAATTTCTTCCATGTTTGTAAATTTCGGATACCATTTCAAAATTTCGTGAGCTTTTGTACTGTCGGCAACAAGTTTCGCAGGATCGCCTTCACGTCTTGTGCCGATTTTAACGGGAATATTTTGTCCTGTAGCTTTTCGGGCAGCATTAATCATTTCCATGACTGAATAACCGTCTCCGCTTCCAAGATTGAAAATTTGACTTTCACCGCCGTTTCTCAAATATTCAAGTGCTAAAATATGTGCCTCCGCTAAATCTTCGACATGAACATAATCGCGAATACATGTTCCGTCTTTTGTAGGATAATCATCGCCGTAGATCGTAACAAATTCACGTTTTCCCAATGGAACCTGCAAGATTAACGGAATTAAATGTGTCTCGTGAATATGATCCTCGCCGATTGATCCGTCATGCCAAGCCCCTGCAACGTTAAAATATCTCAATGAGACATAACGAATATCGTAACGTCTGCTGACCCAGTAAATAATTTTTTCCATGATTCTTTTACTTTCGCCATAAGGGTTTGTTGGGATTGTTTCGTCAGTTTCAAAGATTGGAATTTTTTTAGGTTCTCCGTAAGTTGCGGCAGTCGAAGAGAAAATAATTTTTTTGATTCCGTTCCTTTGCATGGCTTCTAAAAGCGAGATCATTCCTCCGACATTATTATTAAAATATTTCAGAGGCTGTTCAACGCTTTCACCGACCAATGAAAAAGCACAAAAATGAATCACTGCCTCGATTTTGTTTTCAGTAAAAATTTTGTCGAGGATTTGAGAGTCTCTAATATCGCCCTGATAAAATTTTATGTTTTCGGGAATTGACTCTCTGTGCCCTGTTTCGAGATTGTCAATGACGATTACATTTTCGCCGTGAGCCGTGAAAGCCCTGATATTGTGCGATCCGATATAGCCTGCCCCTCCGCAGATTAATACTGACATTTTGTTAAACTCCCCTTAATTATTACGACGAGTAGGAATAGGATTAAAAATTACATCGCCGACTGACACGTCAAAACTATTTCCCTTGCCTCCCATGTGAATTTCGTCAGGAACTTTTATAACTGTGTTGGGCTTAACTGAATCATAAATGCTGACTCTTGAACTTCCTGAAGGTCTTTGAAGTATCGGAGAATCATCGACTTCATGTTTTTTCAAAATTTCCTTTGAGGCTTCCGAATTAAATTTCGGGTTTGCTTCCCACCATGCGTCGAAATCATCAGCCCTGAAAAATATTGTCCCGTCTCCTTCAGCAGCTCCGAAACTAATCGGTTTCAACTTTCCCTTTACGATGTCGGCAGCCTTCAACCATGCAAAATCTTCTCCGAGCCATGCGTAGCCGTCAGGTTCACTTGTGATTTTGAGTTTCTCGGAGTTTGAGCGTAAATATTTTCGTGCCGTTGAATTTTTTTCAACCGCAATTCCGACCCAGATTGATTTTTTTGTTTTTGAGATTTTTACAAGTTCAAACCAATTTTGCGGTAGATTCTCAAAATATTTTTGAAGCTGTGCCGTCGTGGGATTTGTTTTAGCGTTTAATTCGACAGCCGCAGAGAGTGAATATAAACCTCCGACAACTTTATGAATTTCAACATCTGACTCGACAACAGCAAATGCACTGCCTGAATATAAAACAAAAATTAAAACAGCAAAAAATTTTTTCATGAATAAAACTCTTCCTTTCATAAATTATTTTTATTGATTACTTAACAACAACATTCCTTCAGCTCTTGTGATGTGAAAAACATTTGTTTTT
Source organism: Synergistaceae bacterium (assembly GCA_017449135.1). Taxonomy (GTDB): domain Bacteria; phylum Synergistota; class Synergistia; order Synergistales; family Aminobacteriaceae; genus JAFUXM01. The sequence continues at coordinate 31,431 of JAFSKE010000011.1, read as the reverse complement.
TTCGGCAAAATCGAATTTACATCGACAACTTCAGGCATTACTAAAAACGTTCTGTCCTTCCTCTTCCATAATGAATCTATAAATGACGTGTCAGCTACGAATTTTTTTTCCTCGATTCCATGATTTAACGGAGAGTCAATCAGAATTGAATTTCTTAACGTGTAAAAATACATCGAAGGGTAATTCACACGATATTGAATCACTGTTTGATTTCCCTTTATTGCCTCTCTCAAAGACATTCCAATATCCCTGACTGAATAATTTTCGGCCGTTAAGTCAAAGATTCCTCCCAATGGCATAAGACATAACAGGGCAGCTGCTGAAACATTGCGAACCCATTTTTTAATTTGCCTTGTCTTTGTGTAATACCACGAGGCAAGCAAAAATAACGACATCACTATTAAATACGGAATAAAAGACATTAACGAGACTTTTATAACGGGGAAATATCTTGCTGTCAAAGGCATAAAAATATACAAAACCGGGAATAAAATCAAAATATTTATCAGGAACGAATAACGCACTGATGAAATTTTTTTGTCAAGCCAGTAATCCAATTTTCTCGCCACTATAGCCGATAATGCAGGAACGCTCGTTGAAATTGCTAACAAATCGCCCGAAAAAATTTCAGACACTCCAAACACTAAAGCCCATACAAGCATAAATAATTCCGGTGATTTCTCGGCGGGATATTCTTTCGGGAAAATCTCAATTACTGCTTTGATTATGAATCCGTGAAAAGGCGTGAGGCACATTAATATAAAAATTATGCTCCCTATTATTCCTCCGAAAGAGTACGAATAATTTTGAACGAACATAAAATATATTAAATGATAATTTGCTGAGATTATCACGACAAAATATAATCCCGAAATTAAAAGTGTCATAGCAATTCCAAACGGCCATGTGAAAAAATCCTTTAGCAAATCCCAATCTTCACACAAAATTGAATAAATTATTACGCTCAGAAAAGGCAAAAATATTCCCGAAGGTCCGTGAATTATAAATGAAAGCGAAATCAAAAAATGTGAGAGAAACAGCCAGTCCCTGTTAGTGCGTGATCTGACAATTCCGAACATCGCAAAGGCAGTTAGACATGAAAATATTGCATGTGATGACGAAATTTGAGAAACCGTAAAACACAAAACCATGCTCGCACATATGCACGAAGCAAGCCACGATTTACGCCCTTCGCCTGCTGACAGTGCCGCCGCTAAAATCATTCCTAAACCTGAGAGAGCCGAAAAAAATCTGACAGCAAATTCGCCCCACCCGAAAATATTTAATCCCAAAGCCGAAAGCCACCATGAACCCATTGTGCAGCCCGAAGCTAAAGAGTCGCCGATTTTAGGAATAAAATAATTTTCTCCTGCCGACATGTGCAAAGCTATCGAAGCGTTTATCCCCTCGACAGGATCAATAAGTCCGTGATCTCCAATTCCTCTGAAATATAAATAACAGAGAAGCATTGAAAACAAGATAACGGCTTTATGTTTTGAAATCCAATTTTTCAAGGTTTATTTCAATAATGGCAAAAGAGCCTTAAATTGAGGAGTTCCGGATTTTTCCAGAAGGGAATAAATTACGGTTTCAGTTGGAACGACAAAACAGCCGGCATATCTCAATGTATCAAGTGCGAGTTTATGATTCTGTTCCGTTCTGCTTCCGCATGAATCCGCAGCAATTACAACATTCAAATTATATTTTTCGATTAAGTCAATCGCCGTTGCCAAAACACAAATATGAGTTTCAATCCCGAATAAAATTACAGTGTCCTTAGTTCCAGAATCAAATTTCAAATTCAAAAAAGCATCTCCGAATCCTTGAGCTTTGCAACATGAAAATTCTGTTTTGTTAATTATGTTAATGTCTTGAGGAAGCAAATTTTTTAATTCAGGAATCGTTGAACCAATGCCTTGAGGATATTGTTCAGACACCATTAAAGGCAGTGAAAATTCTTTTGCAGCCGTAAGAATGCGAATTGAATTTTTTATGATTTCGTCTTTATTGAACATGGCCTGAATTAGTCTTTCTTGAATATCTATCATTAACAAGAATGACGAATCGGCCGTTATTGACTTGTACAAAATAAAAATCTCTCCTTAAAAAATTATTCTGTAAAAAATCTTATGTTTTATTATATACTAATTAAGAAGTAATTAAGTTTTATAAAAATTTTTTGAAGGGAGTTTTTTATAATGTCATCGAAAAAAGTTTTAGCATTTTACCTTGAAGGCTGCCCGTATTGCAAACAGGCTCGTGAGGCGTTGAAGGAATTAATTTCCGAGAATGAAAAATATTCGTCGGTATCTTTTGAATGGGTCGAAGAAAATCAACACCCTGAGATTTCAGAAAAATATGATTATTACAGTGTACCTTCAATGTTTGTTGACGGTGAAAAAATTTACGAGGCTCACAGGGGCGAAAAATACGAGGAATGCAAAGAAAACGTCAGAAAAGTTCTTGAGGCTGCATCATGAAAAAAAATTTGCTGCTTTATCTGACAATTTTAACCTTAATATTTTTGTTTTCATGGCCTGTCTTAGGATTTGACGACGAAGATTATAACGACTTACCCGACACAGCGACGTTATCAGCAAACAGAATGAGATTTGACGCACAGACGGGGGATTTTTTAGCTGACGGAGACGTTAAAATCACTGCCGGCGAATTAAACGTTGAGGCTCCTATAGGTTCAGGAAACATTGATAGACGTGAAATAAATTTCGACGAAGGAATCAAAGCATCGGGAAAATGGCAGGGCGATAAAATCGATCTCAATGCTGGTCAATTAACTTTGTCATTCTTGGATTTGCCTACGTGTAGATTCGTTAATGGCGTTCGAGGGGGAATCGGGTCGATGAGACTTGATGCCGACAGATTAACATTAACGGGAATGGGAGGCTTTTCAGAATCAAGTGCAAATGATGTTGATAACGAAACAAAATTTTCTCTCACTAACGCAAGAAATCTTGAAGACAGATCACGCGGTCTAAGTTTCGGAGCAAATTCCGTTGAAGGACTTTTGAGAGCTGGGGAACTTCAAGAACTCACTGCCGAGAGAAGCGTTTGGTTAAAGGGCAAACCTAAATCACGGGGAGAAGCTGTAAGTCTTAAAGGAGATCAGGCTGTTTATTCTCTTGAACGTGGAAGCGTTGTTGTCAGCGGCCATGTCGTAGCAGTTCAGGGCGGACGAACTTTGAAGTCGGATTCAGTTGTATATTTTCCGGATCAAAACCGTGTAGAAGCTCTCGGAGGTTTAACAAAGGAAGTTGAAGGAGTTGTTAGCACTGACAGAGCAGAAATTACGATTGATTTAACACGTGAAAGGAAAATTGATTTACGGCCAAAAGACGAGAAAAAAACTAAGGCTGACGAAAAAAAGACAACAGCAACTAAAGCCACGAAAAAAACTACGACACGAAGCAAAAAGACAACAAAGAATAAAAAATGAATACATTAATAGCTTCGGATTTAAGAAAAGAATATAACAACAGGCTTGTTGTCGGTGGAGTAAGCATAACCGTAAATGCAGGTGAAGTTGTCGGACTTTTAGGGCCAAACGGAGCGGGGAAGACAACTTCATTTTACATGATTGTAGGATTGATAAAACCTGATTCGGGAAGTGTGTTTATAGATCTTGATGAGATTACGGATTTGCCGGTTTATAAACGTGCAAGAGCCGGGATAGGTTATCTTCCGCAGGAGGCTTCAGTTTTCAGAAATTTAACAGTTCGTGAAAATATTAATCTTGTCTGGGAAGAGACAGGGCAGAAAAAACTTGCTGACGAATTGACCGATGAATTATTGAGAGAATTTAAGATTACACATATTGCCGACACAAAAGGATATTCACTTTCCGGCGGTGAGAGAAGGCGTGTAGAGATTGCGAGGGCTTTAACGTTGAAACCGAAATTTATTTTGCTTGACGAACCTTTCAGCGGAATTGACCCTATTGCAGTAGCTGACATTCAATCAATGATTCATGACCTCAAAGATCAGGGCTACGGAGTGTTGATAACGGATCACAATGTTAGAGAGACATTATCAATCACGGACAGGACATATTTAATTCATGAGGGAAGAATATTTTTAGCAGGAACTCCCGAAGAAGTCGCAGATAATGAACTTGCAAGAAAATTCTATCTCGGTGAAAATTTTGAATGGGACGCTCACAAAGTATAAAATAAAAACTTCCGTCAGATTTTTTCGTGATTACCCTGTTCGTTCGGTTTGGGACGATGAATCTTCAAAATGGTGGTTTTGTGCTTGTGATGTTGTCGGAGCATTGACTGAAACTAAAAATCCACGTGTTTATTGGGCAACGTTGAAGAGACGAAATTCTGAGTTGTTTACAAATTGCAAGCAACTGAAATTAACTGCAAAAGACGGGAAAAAATATAAAACTGACGTAATCAGCGAAAATGAATTAAATATTTTATTGGTCATTACGAAAAGTAAAAGCGAAAAAATATTTCGGGAATGGATTTCGTATATTGAAAGTTCGCTTGATGATAAAAGCAAATTAAAAGCCTATGAATTATTTGAAAGCGGAATAATTAACAAAATTGAAATTGGAACGATAAAAGGACTTCAACAAATTCACGCTTATATTTTTGCAGGATTATACGATTTTGCAGGTAAAATCAGGACGAAAAATATCAGCAAGGGCGGATTTATGTTTGCAAGTGTTGAATATCTTGTCGAAAATCTGAAAAAAATCGAAGCAATGCCCGAAAATTCTTTAGCGAATATCGTGAAAAAATATGTCGAAATGAATATTGCCCACCCTTTCATGGAAGGCAACGGACGAAGCACAAGAATATGGCTCGATTTAATTTTGAAAAAAAATTTATCGTTATGCGTAGACTGGAGTTTAATTGACAAAAAAAGTTATCTTGAAGCAATGGAAAAAAGTCCGATTGATGATTCTTTAATCATAAACTTAATTTCAAAATCTCTCACTGATAAAATTAATGACCGTGAAACTTTTATGAAAGGAGTAGATTATTCGTATTACTATGAATCAGATAATTAATCTTGATGTAACTTCATTATCGACAGACGCAGCAGGAATTTCACGAACTGACAGAGGCGTTGTGTTTGTTCAGGGAGCTTTGCCCGGTGAAAAAGTCAAAGCCGAAATTGTAGCCCGAAAAAAAGATTTCATGGTTGCGAACACGGTTTCAATTTTAGAATCCTCATCAGGCCGTGTAAAACCGAAATGCAAATATTACGGACACTGCGGAGGTTGTCAATTACAACACGCAGATTATGAAACTCAATTAAAATTAAAATCCGAAATCGTAAAAGATTCAATGACTCGAATCGGTGGATTTAAGATTGAAAATGTAATTTGCGAACCTTCTCCGAGTTTTTGGAATTACCGAAACAAAGCCGCTTTTCCTGTTCAGAATATAAACGGAGAAATTAAAACGGGATTTTACAGGGCAGGCACTCACAGATTAGAATTTATAAAATTCTGTCCCGTTAATGCGAAGAGATTAAATGATATGTACGGTAAAATTTTAGACGGTCTCGAAAATAATAAATATTCATTTGACGGTTACGATGAGAAAAAAAATTCGGGAAAATTACGCCATATAATCGCACGAACCGGAATCAACACTGAAGAAAGTTTATTGTCATTTGTGATTAACGGTAAATTGTCAGCAAAAAACATAAAATCTTTAATCACTCTCGGAAATTCAGCACGCCCTGACACTCTCACGATAAATCATAATTCAAAACCCGGAAATGTAATTTTAGGAACATACACCGAAAATTTATTAGGAAACGGATTAATTTCGGAGAGGCTTGGAAAATATAAATTAAATTTTGATACTACATCATTTTTTCAGGTTAATACCGGGCAGGCTGAAAAATTATTTTCGTACGTTCAAAAACTTTCGGGGAACTCAAAAAATATTCTTGAACTCTACAGCGGTACAGGATCATTAACGTGTTATCTTGCTGAAAACTCAAATTCCGTTACAAGCATTGAAGAATGGAAAAGTGCTGTGAAAATGGCCGGACGAAATTTAAGGGAAAATAATTTTGATAATGTCGAAACACTCTGCGGACGTTCCGAAGAAGTTATAAACGATTTAGACAGACATAATTATGACTGCGTAGTAATGGATCCTCCGAGAGACGGCTGTAACAGAAATGTTTTAGAAGCTGTAAATAATTTCGGTGTCAGAAAAATAATTTATGTTTCCTGTAATCCCGCAACACTTGCAAGAGACTGCAAAATTCTTTCGCAACACAATTACAAACTTGAAAGCATAAAGGCGTTCGATATGTTCCCTCAAACTGCACATGTCGAAACAGTAACAGAGTTAAAAAAATAATTCCTCCGACTCACCCCTCCGTCAGACTGCGTCTGACACCTCCCCTCAATGAGGAGAGGCTTTGTGTGCTTGGCTATCACTGTCTCCCCTTGCTAAGGGGAGATGTCATGCTTGCATAACAGAGAGGTTGAAACACTTTAATAAAATATAAAAAGTAATTTACAAAACATCGTACACGTATTATAATTTTTTTACCGCAAAAAATTTTTATTATTACGAAGGGAATATTATGAATAACGAAGAAGCTAAAAAAATTTTAAGCAGCACAATGGAAAAATTTATCGGACTCGCAGCAACTCACCTCCCCGATGACGTTCTCGCAAAACTTGAAGAATGCAGAGCAAAAGAAACTAACGAAATGCAAAAAACTTTGTATGACGCTTACTTCACAAATCTTGAACTCGCTAAAAAACTTAACCGCCCCTGTTGTCAGGATACGGGACTTATGCACTTTTACATGACTGTAGGCGCAAAATTCCCTTACATCGGAGTTATCGAAGAGGCTTTGAGCGATGCCGTCAGAAAAGCAACATTCAGCGTACCGTTAAGACAAAACACCGTTAATTATTTTGACGAACGAAATACAGGCGATAATGTCGGCGAAAGAATCCCCTGGTTTCATTGGGAAATTGAACCTGACAGAGACGATCTCGAAGTTATAGCTTACTTTGCAGGGGGCGGCTGTTGTCTTCCCGGCAATGCAAAAGTTTTCAAACCTTCAGACGGTTATGCTTCAATCGTTAAAGCCGTTTTCGATACTGTTTCGGATTTGGGAATTAACGCCTGTCCTCCTTTAATTGTCGGCGTAGGTCTCGGAACTAATATGGAAAATGCTGCCGTGTTATCGAAAAAAGCATATTTAAGACCTCTTGGAACTCATCACAGACACCCTAAAGCTGCTGCACTTGAAGACGCTTTGAAGGACGGATTAAACAAAATGGGAATCGGTGCTCAAGGTATGAGAGGAAATATTGCCGCTATGGAAGTTCACATCGAATCTTCAGGACGGCACACAGCAGATATTGCAGTCGGAGTTAATGTTGCATGTTATGCTCACAGACGCGGGGTAATTCGTTTCAACAGCGATCTTTCGTACGAAATTCCAACTTACAAAGACGCTGAAGAATACATGAAAAATTCAAAATCAACGGAGGAAAATTAAATCATGAAAAAAATTCTCACTACACCGATTTCATTTGATGATATTAAAGATTTAAGAGTCGGCGATGTTGTTTATCTTTCGGGTTATCTCACAACGGGGCGTGATGACGTTCACAGAAGAGTCGTTCACGAGGGATTAAAATGTCCTTACGATTTTAAGGATATGGCAATTATGCACGCAGGGCCAATCGTTAAAGAAGGCGAAAAAAATATCATGGTTTCAATCGGCCCTACCTCGTCAATCAGAATGGAAGCTGACGAAGCAGAATTTATCGAGAAAACGGGCGTTAAAGTTATTGTCGGTAAAGGCGGAATGGGAAATTTAACGAGTGAAGGCTGCAAAAAATTCGGTGCTATCCATTGCGTTTTTCCCGGAGGCTGTGCGGTTCTTGCCTCTTCACATGTCGAAGGAATCGAAAATGTTTACTGGCGTGAACTCGGAATGCCCGAAGCATTATGGGTTATGAAAGTCAACGAATTTGGCCCTTTAATTGTTTCAATCGACACTCAAGGTAATAATATGTTCGTTGAAAATAAAAAATTCTACGCCGAACAAAAAATAAAATGCGAACAGCCCATAATCGATTTAGTTTCCAATTATATGGAAGTCGAAGAGCAGAAATAGAAATGATTAAAATCTCGCAAAACGCTTTTGCCGGAACTCTTGAATCAAGCGACTGCCTCGTTACAATAACTCCGAATGAAAGCAACGAAGTAAATTTTGAAATTAATTCGGTTGTCTTTAAGCAATACGGAAATTCAATTCTCAAAGCTGCTCAAAATACCGTGAAAAAATTTGACATTTCCGGAGCTGACATAAAAATTCAGGATATGGGAGCTTTTGACTGTGTTATTGAAGCAAGAGTCGAAACCGCAATTAAAAGAGCATTAAAGGGGGCGAAATAATTTATGATTCGTTCGTTAATGTTTCTGCCCGGAAATACTCCTAATATGCTTATTAACGGCGATACACTCGGTGCAGATGCTTTAATTTTAGATCTCGAAGATGCCGTTTCACCGTCTGAAAAAGATTCCGCAAGAGTTTTAGTCAGGAATTACCTCAAAAATCTAAAAGCCCGAAAACAGTTTTTTATCGTCCGCATAAATTCAACTGATACTGATTACTGGCAAGATGATTTGAGCGAAATTATCCCCGTTAAACCTGACTGCGTAATGCCGACCAAAGTAAACGGAGATAAAATGCTCAACAAAATTTCCGATTTCATTTCGTCTCTTGAAAAAAAATTCGACATTCCCGAAGGTACGACAAAATTACTTCCCCTGATTGAAACCGCTGAAGGAGTCGAAAACGCTTTTAACATTGCTTCAGCAAATAATCGGATTTTCGGAATTGCTTTAGGTGCTGAAGATTTAAGTGCTGATTTACGTTGCAGAAGAACTAAGGAAGGCAGCGAAATTCTTTATGCCAGAACACGTTTAATCTGTGCAGGAAGAGCTGCAGGGGTTGAAATTTTCGACACTCCTTTTACTGATGTTAATGATATTGAAGGACTTTGCAAAGATATTAATTTTGCACGGGGTTTAGGGTTCAGCGGAAAACTTGTAATTTCTCCGAGACATATTGATTACGTCAACGAACTTTTCAGCCCTACTGAACAGGAAATAAATTATGCTGTTGAAGTTCTTGAATGTATCAAGGAAGCCGAAAAATTGGGTAAGGGTGCTGTGTCTCTTCACGGAAAAATGATTGACGCTCCGATTGTTGCAAGAGCAAAACAGGTTTATGAAGCCGCTTACCCCTCCGGTACGAGGTTATAAAAAATGAATAAAATCGTAAAAAACATTAAAGAAGCGTTAAATTTATGCGGAATTAAAGACGGAATGACAATCTCATTCCATCATCATTTGAGAAACGGCGACAACGTTATCAACATGACCGTTAATGCTCTTCAAGAACTCGGAATTAAAAATCTTAATCTCTGTGCAAGTTCTTTATTTCAAGTTCACAGCCCGATTATTTCAGCTTTTGACGACGAAACTATTACAACCGTAGAATCCGGATATATCGGTGGTGATGTCGGTGTTGCAATTTCAAACGGTAAACTAAAAAATAAAGCCGTTTTCCGTTCGCATGGACACAGACCTTCAGATATAAAATCCGGAAAAATTCATATTGATGTCGCTGTTATTGCTGCTCCGACTTCTGACGATATGGGCAACTGTTCGGGGAAATTCGGAAAATCTGCGTGCGGTTCTCTCGGTTATGCAATGGCAGACGCTCAATATGCCGATAAAGTCATAGTTGTAACTGATAATTTAGTTTCGTATCCCTTGTGTGATTTTTCAATTCCTGAAACTCAAGTTGATTATGTTGTTTGTGTCGATTCAATCGGAGATCCCGAAGGTATCGTTTCAAGCACAACAAAAATTACAAGAGATCCCGCAGGTTTGAGAATCGCAAAATTTGCTGTCGACTGCATAAAAAATTCCGGCCTTCTGAAAAACGGATTTTCATTCCAGACAGGTGCAGGAGGTGCCTCGCTTGCTGCTGCAATGTATCTCAAGGAAATTATGTTGAAGGAAAATATTAAAGGCAGTTTCTGCATGGGAGGAATTACTGGTTATATTGTCGATATGCTGGAAGCCGGGTGCTTTGAAACTTTATTCGATGTTCAATGTTTTGATTTAAGAGCCGTCGAATCCCTGAAAAATAATCCACGTCATAAAGAAGTTTCCGCCGAACATTACGCTTCTCCAACTTCAAAAAGCTGTATCGCCGATAAACTCGATGTCGTGATTCTCGGAGCTACTGAAATCGACACGGATTTTAACGTCAATGTTCACACAAATTCTCAAGGAATTATCATGGGAGGTTCGGGAGGTCATAGCGATGTCGCAGCAGGTTCAAAACTTTCAATTATCGTAGCACCGTTAATCAGAGCCCGTCTGCCAGTTATTGTTGATCGTGTAAACTGCATATCAACTCCCGGAAAAACTGTCGACATTCTCGTAACTCAAAGAGGAATCGCCGTTAATCCTGCAAAAAAAGATTTAGCCGAACGTTTGAAAGCGTCAGGACTTCCCGTTTTTGACATTGAAGCACTTAAAAACATTGCCGAAGATTTTTCGGGAAAACCTGAGCCTGTCGAACGTGGGAATAAAATCATCGCTGAAGTTTTATACAGAGACGGAACGGTGATTGACGAAATTATGAATTACTGCGGATAATACGTTAATATGTCTTCAAGAGAACGCATCATGTGATTATGTACTTCATTAACTGCTTTTTCGCTGTTGTGTTCTCTTATATATTTTATTAAACGTTTGTGTTCGTTAAATGATATTTCAACATATTTTTCAAGGCTTGTATTTTTTGCGGCGGATTTTGAAATACTTATTCGTGAGAGAAAATTTGCGATAAAATTATTTCCCGCTGCTTCGTGAATTGCGTTATGAAATTCGGAATTTGCCGTGTTATATTCATCGTAATTTTTCTGTTTGACTATCAATTCCATTTTCTTATATGCCTTTTCAATTTTAGTTATGTCGACTCCTTCAGAGCATACAAGTTTTATCAAATATTCTTCAAGAACTGAACGTGTATTGTAATAATCTTCGAGATATTTACGATTAACTCCGAGTATTATTGTCTCTTTATGTGCAACAAGTTTTACAAGCTGTTCGGTTTCAAGAGTCATTAATGCTTCTCTTACTGGAGTGATTGAAACGTTGAGCTGTTTTGCAAGATTTGTCTGTGTGATTCTCTGTCCAGGCTGTAATTTCCCGGTGAAAATTGCTTCACGCAATGCCGTTAATACTTTCTTCGCAGTTGATTGAGTCTCTACAGGTTTTAATTCTTCCATGAAAAAAATTCCTCCGATTTTTATTAATACGTTTAATTTGTTATATTTTACAAAAACAGATTGCTATAGTAAAATCTCAATTAATTCATAAATTTCATAATGTATTTTTATTATTAAGGAGGCTTTCTTTTATGAAAAAGAAACTTTTTGCGGCGTTAGTTTTTGTAGCTTTGTTTGCTTCAGTTGCATGTGCTTTAACTGTTGACGACATTGACATCAACAACCCCAACACACAGGGCAGCGAGGTTACACTCGGCGTTAACCACGTCGGAGCTACAACACACCCTTATCAGTACGGTTGTGCAGCATTCGCTAAACTCGTTCATCAATACACTGACGGTAAAGTCGGCGTTACGGTTTATCCTGCTTCACAAATTGCTTCAGGTGCAAAGGCAATCGAATTTGTACAAATGGGAACTCTCGACATGTGCCTTGAATCAACAATGGCTCTTGAAAATTTCGTTCCTGAAGACGGCGTTTTGAATCTCCCGTTCTTGTTCTCGACAAAAAAAGAAGTTTACACAGTTCTTGACGGACCTGTCGGAGAAGAATTAAAGAAATTCGCTGAAAATTACGGTTTCAAAATTCTTTGCTGGATGGACAACGGATTCAGAGATATTTCAAACAAAGTCAGACCTTTGACAAAGCCCGAAGATTTCAAAGGAATTAAACTTCGTACACCCGAAAGCCCTGTTTTCATTGACACATTCACACAGCTTGGATCAATTCCTACGGCAATGGCAGTCTCGGAAGTTTTCTCATCAATCCAGCTCGGAATCGTTGACGGTCAGGAAAACCCTTCAAGCAATTTCATCAACAACAAATATTATGAAGTCAACAAGTACTACACAATTTCACATCACATCTACACTGCTGAGCCTTTAATGATTGGAATTGACCGCTGGGAACAGTTTGACGATGCAACAAAAGAGGCCATTCAAAGAGCTGCTAACGAAGCAAAAGATTTTGAACGTCAAGTCAGCGACAACATGGTTGAAAGAGACCTCAAGCAAATTAAGGAATACGGCGTTGAAATTAACGAATGGACACCCGAACAGGTTCAAGTATTCAAAGACGCTGTTGCACCGATTTACGAAAAATATAAAGCAACATACGGCGACACGATTGCAAAAATTCAGGAAGCCGTTAAGAATGTGAAATAATTTTTTGAAGTTTAACCTCTCTGTCTAAGAGGCGGAGGGGTTTTTGTAAAAAATGAGGTGGTAAAACAAATTATGATGAAAACTCTCGACAAAATTTTTTCATTGATTGATACATTATTCGTTTGGGCATGTTTCATAATTTTAGGAGGAATGACGTTTTTAATCAGCCTTCAGGTTTTTTTCCGTTATGTAATGAATGCTCCGTTAGCTTGGACTGAAGAGCTTGCAAGATTCGGTTTTATCTGGATGACATTTTTTGCAGGTTATCTCGGTGCAAGAAAAGCCCAGCACATCAGCGTTGAATTAATCCAAGACATGTTCCCGAAATCCGTAAAAAAAGGAATGCAGTTTATCAGTTACATTATTGCTGCGGTATTTTTCTTTGTTGTTTCGTATTACTTAATGTCATTGTGGGGAAGGCTTGCACGTCAAGTTTCGCCGGCTTTGAAAATTCACATGAATCATATTTATCTCGGAATTTTAATCGGAAGTGTTTTCATGGGAGTTGCTTATATCTACGAGGCATTAAAGGCAGTTTTCGGAGATTCTAACAAAACAGAGAAAAAAGAAGAAATCGGAGGCAGTGTTGACTAATGATTGCGACATTATTTATCAGCTTTTTTGCGTTAATGTTCTTGGGCGTTCCGATTGCTGCATCGCTGGGAGTCGGGGCAATGCTCACGATAATTTATTTCATGAACAGTTCACTTGTTGTAACTGCTCAAACAATGTTCAACGGCGTTAATTCATTCCCGTTAATGGCGATTCCGTTTTTCATTCTTGCAGGCAACTTAATGGGAGAAGGCGGAATTTCGAGAAGGCTTGTTGATTTCGTTCAAATTTTCTTCGGTTCGCTTAAAGGCGGTCTTGCAATGGTTGCGATAGTTGCGTCAATGTTTTTCGCGGCGATTTCGGGATCATGTCCTGCAACAACTGCTGCAATCGGAGGAATTATGCTTTTTGAAATGGAGAAGAACGGATACAGCAAAGATTTTTCTGCGGCCTGCGTTTCTGCTGCCGGAACAGTCGGTCAGGTTATCCCTCCAAGCATTCCGATGGTTACATATTGCGTTTTAGCGAATACTTCAATCAGCACGTTATTTTTATGCGGAGTAGGCCCGGGAATTTTAATGGGAATCAGCATGATGATCGTTGCCAGAATTTATGCGAAAAATAATAATGTTCCGTTGGTAAAAGTTGACAGGAGTCTTGGAAACGTCGCAAAAGTTTTCGTTAAAAGTATTTGGGCGTTAATAATGCCTGTAATAATTCTCGGAGGAATTTACTCAGGAATTTTCACCGCCACCGAAGCCGGAGCAGTTGCATGTGTTTATGCTTTAATCGTCGGAGTTTTCGTTTACAGAGATTTGAAGATTAAAGATATTCCGATGGTAGTTGCAAAATCCGCAGTCGGTGCATCAGTTATCATGTTGATAATGGCGACCGTAAGCACTTTCGGATATGTTTTAACAATGGGACAGATTCCTCAAAAAATCGCTTCGGCCATGTTGTCATTAACTTCAAATAAATATGTCTTGTTATTGCTCTTGAATATTATTGTCTTAATCGCAGGCTGTTTCTTAAATTCAAGTGCTGCAATAGCGTTATTAACTCCGATTTTGTTACCAGTTATGACTGCACCAGGCGTTGAGGTAAGCCCTTATCTTGTCGGAATTATTTTCATAGTCAATATGGGAATCGGAATGATCACACCGCCCGTCGGAAATTGTTTGTACGTTGGCTGTAATATTGCGGGAATAAAATTTGAAACGATTGTAAAAGCGATTGTTCCGTTCTTAATTGCTGAAGTCATCGTTTTGTTCTTAACAACTTATATCCCGACAATCAGTTTAGGACTCGCAGGAGTACCGTATACATTTTAATTTTTAATTTTATTTTAGGAGGATTTTTTTATGGATTACGCAAAGGAATCATTACGCCTTCACGAACAGTGGAAGGGAAAAATCGAAGTCATTTCAACAGTACCCGTAGCAACAAAAGAAGATTTGTCGCTTGCCTACACTCCCGGAGTTGCTCAGCCCTGCCTTGAAATTCAAAAGGACGTAAACAAAAGTTATGATTTAACACGCCGTCATAATCTCTGCTTAGTCGTAACTGACGGAAGCGCAGTTCTCGGACTTGGAGACATCGGCCCCGAAGCAGGTATGCCCGTCATGGAAGGAAAATGTGTTTTGTTTAAGTCATTCGGAGGCGTTGACGCATTCCCTCTCTGCGTGAAAACAAAAGACGTTGATGAATTTGTTAATACCGTTTACAACATTTCAGGCTCATTCGGAGGAATCAACCTTGAGGACATCGCCGCCCCCCGCTGCTTTGAGATCGAGAAAAAACTCAAAGAGAAGTGCGACATTCCGATTTTCCACGATGACCAGCACGGAACAGCCGTTATCACGCTTGCAGGATTGATTAACGCATTAAAAGTTGTCGGAAAGAAAATGGACGAAATCAAAATCGCCGTCAACGGTGCAGGTGCAGCAGCAATCGCAATCACGAAATTATTAATTTCAGGCGGTGCAAAAAATGTTACTCTCTGCGACAGAACCGGAGTTGTCTACAAAGGCCGTGAAAAAGGCATGAACTGGATTAAAAACGAAATGGCCGAAATCACAAACCCCGAAGGAATTAAAGGAACTCTCGCTGATTCAATGAAAGGTGCAGACGTTTTCATCGGTGTTTCAGCTCCCGGCGCAGTAACTCAAGATATGGTTAGAAGCATGGCAAGAGACCCGATTATTTTTGCATGTGCTAACCCGACTCCCGAAATTTTCCCCGATGATGCTAAGGCAGCAGGTGCAAAAGTAATTTCAACAGGCCGAAGCGATTTCCCGAATCAGATTAACAACGTTCTCGCATTCCCCGGAATTTTCAGAGGAACATTTGATGTCAGAGCCAGCGACATTAACGAAGAAATGAAAGTCGCAGCTTCACACGCTCTCGCAGAACTTGTAGAACCCGAAAAATTATCGCCCGATTACATCA
Source organism: Synergistaceae bacterium (assembly GCA_017449135.1). Lineage (GTDB taxonomy): Bacteria > Synergistota > Synergistia > Synergistales > Aminobacteriaceae > JAFUXM01. The sequence goes on along the minus strand of JAFSKE010000011.1, from coordinate 15,930 downwards.
TTCCCGCAGCATTCGATCCGAGAGTCGGCCCCGCAGTTTCAAAAGCCGTTGCCGAAGCAGCAAGAAAATCAGGAGTTGCAAGACTGTAAATTATGAAATTAACATTCAAAATCGGTGAAAAATCCCAAGATGTAAACGTCAAAGATGATGTTGTTCTTGGGATTCTTGAACCCAATGAAGTTACTGTAGATTTAACCGACGAAGCAGAAGTTAAAAGAGCCTTAGAAAATCCGATCGGTTCGCCGAGATTAAAGGATATTGTTAAGGCCGGTGAAAAAATTGCGATAATTACAAGCGACGTTACAAGACCTATGGCAACATGGAAAGTAATGCCCGCATTGCTTGACGAACTTTACGCAGGGGGAGCAAAAAAGGAAGATATTACTCTTGTTTTTGCACTCGGAAGCCATAGAAAACAGACTGACGAAGAAAGACATCATTTAGCGGGCGACAGAGCTTGGAACGAAATTAAATGTGTCGATTCAAATCCCGATGACTGCATTCACTTAGGAAAAACCGAACACGGAACGCCTCTTGACATTACGAGAGTTGTTGCTGAAGCCGACAGACGAATTTGTTTAGGCAATATCGAATATCATTATTTCGCAGGTTATTCAGGAAGTTCAAAAGCAATTATGCCGGGCTCATCGACTCGTGAAGCGATTCAAGTTAATCACAGCATGATGATAGATCCCAAAGCATGTGCAGGAAATATTGTTGATAATCCTTTAAGAAAAGATATTGACGAAGCAGCTGCAAAAGTCGGAGTTGATTTTATTCTTAATGTCGTTCAAACTCCTCAAAAAGTTATTTTGAGAGCTGTTGCAGGAGACATGATTAAAGCTCATCGTGAAGGCTGTAAATTCCTCGACAAACTTTATAAAAAAGATATTCCCGACCGTGCGGATATTGTAATGGTTTCACAGGGAGGAAGCCCGAAGGATTTGAATTTGTATCAGACTCAAAAGGCTCTCGATAATGCTAAACATGCTGTGAAAAAAGGCGGAATTGTAATTTTAATCGGTTCATGCCGTGAAGGTTTAGGCGAAAAAACTTTTGAGGAATGGATTACGACAGCTCCGAATCCTCATTCATTAATCGAAAGAATACACAAAGAGTTCAAACTCGGAGGACATAAAGCTGCTGCAATCGCAATGGTTTTAGAGAACGCAGAAATTTATCTTGTTTCTGAACTTGAAGATGATTTCGTGAGAAAAATTTTCATGAAACCATTTAAGACAGTCCAGGAAGCCTACGATGCAGCGGTTAAAAAACTTGGAGCAGACGCAACAGTTTTAGCAATGCCCTACGGAGGTTCAACACTTCCTCACAGCGTGAAAGAGTAAATATTAATATTGAAAGATAACCCCTCCGTCCGACAAGTCGGACACCTCCCCTCAATGAGGAGAGGCAGGGTATGCAATGAACACAAAGTCTCCCCTTTTTAAGGAGAGATGTCGATTTATCGACAGAGAGGTTGATTTCAAGAAAGGAGAATTTTTAATGAAATACGATTTTGAAAACTTTAATAAACGTTTTAACTCAGGATCAGGAAAATGGAACGAAGCAAAAAGTTTCGGCGTTAAAGAATCCGACGATATAATCCCGTTTTCTGTTGCTGACATGGAATTTTCAACTGCCCCCGAAATCATCGAAGGATTAAAACAAAAAATCGAGACAACAATTTTAGGTTACGAAAACCCTACTCCCGAATATCTCGAAACTGTCTGCAACTGGTTGAAAGTCCGGCACAACTGGAACGCTAAACCTGAATGGATTTTGCCGTCTCACGGAATTGTTGACGCATTTTTCACCGCCGTTAAAACTTACACGAATGAAGGCGACGGAGTTATGTTGATGACACCGGTTTATTATCCGATGTACACTGCGATTAAATCGACTAAACGAGTCCTCGTTGACAACAAATTAATTTACAATGACGGAAAATATGAAATTGATTTCGATGATTTTGAACGAAAAGCTGCCGACAAAAACACAAAAATGTTAATCCTTTGCAGCCCTCACAATCCCTGCGGAAGAGTTTTCACACGTCAGGAACTTTCAAGAATCGCCGAAATCTGTTTGAAAAATAATGTCTTTGTTGTGTCCGATGAAATTCATTTCGATTTAATCATGCCCGGACATACACACACGGTTTTCGCTTCATTGTCTGATGATGTCGCTGATAACTGCATTGTCTGCACAGCTCCGAGCAAAACTTTTAACCTTGCTGGACTTCAGACTTCAAATATTTTTATTCCCAATCCTGAACACCGCGAAAAATTTTTGAACGCCTTGAAACTTTCAAATCCTAATCCGAAATGTAATTTACTCGGTTATTTTGCGTGCGAAATTGCGTATAAAAATTGCTCTCAATGGCTCGACGAAGCATTAAACGTAATCAACACTAACAAAAACATAATCGAAAATTTTGTTAAACAGGAATTTCCCGAAATCAAAATTACTCCCCTTGAAGGAACATATTTAATGTGGCTGAACTGCAGAGGGCTTTCAATCGGAAAAAATTTCAAAGAACTTGAACGCATTAATCACGAAGAGGCAAAATTATTTTTCGATGAAGGTTACATTTTCGGCGAACAGGGCGAAGGTTTTGAACGCTGGAATATTGCATGTCCTACACGTTATATTAATGACGCTCTCGAACGAATGAAAAAAACATACAGGAAGTATTAATCTTTAACTTCCTGTATCACCGCAATATTATTTTCGGCATTCATATTTTATAAAGATGTACATTACTTAGATCAATTTTGTCTAAAGCACTGGAAAGTTCATCACGTAATTTCCACAGGAATACTCCTAATTCGCCTTTTTCAATATATCTGCCAATATAAAGAATAGGCCAATATTTTGCATTATTATCATTCGGAATCGCACATTTAGTTTTTTTGCAACTCGTTTCGCCAATTTTGACGAAGTCATGTTATAGAAACCAAAATGTCTGCCATATTTAGCAGCAAGCTGGGCGCACGTCGCTCCACCGCCGTTATCCTTCATACACGCCATTACTATAAGACTATTCTCGTTAAAAATATCTTTTTCATTCAAAAGTCTCAACCAATCATCCTCAGTTAATCCTGATTCATAATCTGTATACAACCATTCACATTTATCGTTCTTCATATTCTCACCTATATTTCAGTTATTGTAAAAATTAATGTTTTGGTAGCGGCACCTGGATTCGAACCGGGGACAACGCGGGTATGAACCGCGTGCTCTAGCCAACTGAGCTATACCGCCATATCATGAAAAAAAATTTTTGGTGGCGGGGAAAGGATTTGAACCTTTGACCTTCGGGTTATGAGCCCGACGAGCTTCCAAACTGCTCCACCCCGCGATGTTGTTTCACTCTTATAAGTGGTGCCGGACGAGGGATTTGAACCCTCACGGACTTTACGCCCTCGGGATTTTAAGTCCCGTGTGTCTACCATTCCACCAGCCCGGCATTTGGTGCGGAGGGGGAGAATCGAACTCCCACGACACTTAAATTGGTCACAAGATCCTTAGTCTTGCGCGTCTACCAATTCCGCCACCCCCGCTTGAAAGGGTGATGTATTGACGAAGTGTTATTATACTCTTGAATATTTATGTGTCAAATTATAAATTTTTTTTCGTGATATAATTCCTAAAAATAATTTTTTCATGTCTCAATTAATTCCCAGAAAAATAAATTTTTGCCACTACATTTGCCACTACAAAAACATAAATTTTTTTTAGTGATTAAAATATTTTATGCGTGTGAAAAAAAATGTTGCATCAAAAATTTTTTTTGCAGTGAAATACTCCAGCTTAAGAGGCTGAAGTTTCCTGCTTCAACGAGAACTGCACAATAATTCTTGATGAATTATCATGTCTTACACTCTCTCCACAGGCGTTACTTCCCGTATAACCTACGGTACGTTTTCCTTCTTCCCGAATATTTATCGCCGCATTTATGTCTCTGTCATGATGTGTTCCGCATTTCGGACAATCCCATTCTCGAAGCGACAAATTTTTTGTTTTGGGATTTTTATAACCGCAATTATTGCAAAGCTGGCTTGAAGGATAATATTTATTAATTTTTACGAGTTTTTTACCTCGAAAATATAATTTGTAATCGAGCATCTTTTGAAATTTTCCGTAACTGTTATCTATTACGGATTTTCCGAATTTTAATTGACGGCTCATTGCTCTCATATTCAAGGTTTCAATACAAACTGCATCATAATCTTCAGCTAAATGATATGACTTTTTGTGTAAAAAATCTTTTCTCTGAAATGCGATTCTTTCATGAATTTTACACACTTTTAACCTGGCTTTGTTGCGATTTTGACTACCAAGTTTTCTACGTGAAAATTTCCTGTATGCTCTTGACAGTTTTTTTTCATTTTTACGAAAAAATTTCGGGTAATTTGCTTTTTCGCCCTCTGAAGTTACGTATAAATCGTGCATTGAAAAATCAAGACCGATAAATTTTTCAAGCTCTACTTCCTGCACTTGGTTTTCGTTTTCAACAAGTATGCTTGCGTAATATTTTTCCGTCGGCGTTTTCTCGATTGTTACACTCTTTATTTTTCCTTCCATTGGGCGATGTTGAATTATTTTCACGTATCCTACTTTGGGCAGTTTTATTTTTCCTTTTTCAATCCTGATACTGTTATTCTGATTGTTTGTTGTGTACGTACTTCGATTTTCCTTTTTACTCTTGAATTTTGGAAATCCGGAATGCTTTTTACTGAAAAAATTTTTGTATGCTAATTGTAAATTTAATTGAGCGTTGGCAAGTGCTAAACTGTCTACTTCTTTCAGCCATTCAAATTCCATTTTGTACTGTGCTGGCGTTATTTGAAGATCCTTTTTTGTCTCTTTGTAATACTTAATCTTATCCGCAAGCATTCGGTTATAAATAAATCTCACACAGCCGAATGTTTTTGCGAACATTATTTTTTGCTCAGCATTTGGATAAACTCGGAATTTATACGCCCTGTAGATTAGCAAATATTTTTTCACCACCTTTAATTTTACATTACTGATAATAGCATAAAAAATAAATCACCTACTTAATTCTTGCGTAGGAGGTTAAAATATATGTGTTGGATTTATAAATTTCTTTATGGAGGAAATAATTTTTTATGAAATTTTACGATCTTGAATGGCTCGCTGATAAATGCGGAACTGATAATAAATACGAAATCACCGTTAAAGTTTCTGCCGAAGCCAGAAAAAAAAGTGAAAACGATCAGGAACGACTTAATAAAGATAATCCGTATAATGAGCGTTTTATTTCTGATGTCCTGCTCGAAATTGAAGAAGGTACAAGCCCAATTAATGCTAAAAAACCTGACGAAGAACAACAAGAACAGACTCAGACTCAACAGAACGAACAGTCAGGAGAATTAGAGCAAACTGAACAGAAAGAAAAAACTGAAGTTAAACAAGCTGAAAACACGGAAAAAGAAACAGAAAAAATTGAACAACCTGAATCAACAGAACAAAAACTGGAAGTCGAAGCGTAAAATTCTTTTAGGGATTTCAGGCGGGATAGCTGCTTATAAAATTCCTTATCTTGTCAGGGAAATACGAAAATTAAACTGCGAAGTCGAAATTATTATGACTGACTCCGCTAAAAATTTCGTAACTCCCATGACTCTTTCGACTTTATCGGGACGAAAAGTTTTCACGGATTCCGATTTCGATTTCACAATACCTCATGTAAATTTAACTCAATGGGCGGAAATTTTTGTCGTTGCCCCGTGTACTGCTAATACTTTGGGAAAATTTGCTAACGGAATTTCGGATAACCTTTTAACATCTGCTTTTACGGCAGCGAATATCCCCGTGATTGTTTTTCCAGCAATGAACGAAAACATGTTCGATAATCCTTCGACACAAAAAAATCTCGAAATTTTATCGAAGCGTGGCGTAACTGTCGTAAATCCTTCGTACGGTGATTTAGCCTGCGGAATTTCGGGACGTGGGAGAATGCCTGAGCCTGACGAAATTATGAAGGAAGTTTTAAGGGTTTTGTCTCCTGTTCACGACATGGCCGGGAAAAAAGTTTTAATCACTGCAGGGCCAACTCATGAATATATTGATCCCGTTCGTTACATTTCAAATCCAAGTTCGGGAAAAATGGGTGTCGCAATGGCTCGTTCGGCATGGTACAGAGGTGCTGAAATTAAAATTATTGCGGGGTCTGTCGAAATTGATTCTTACGGTTTTGAAGTCATTAAAGTTAAATCTGCTTTGGAAATGTTTGAAGCTGTCAAAAATAATTTTGAATGGGCAGATTATATTGTCATGGCTGCTGCGGTAGGAGATTACAGAGCTAAAGAATTTCACGCACACAAAATCAAACGTGAAGGGAAAGGCGATTTTATTCTCGAATTAACTCAAAATCCCGACATCGCCGCCGAAATCGGAAAAATTAAAAATGACAAAATCCTTATCGGTTTTGCTGCAGAAACTCAAAATTTAATCGAAAATGCCGTGTCTAAACTTGAGCGAAAAAATTTAGATTATATTCTCGTGAATGATGTCTTAGCTGAAAATTCAGGGTTTCAATCTGACTTTAACACTTTAAGACTGATTGACAGAGACAAAAATGAATTTCTTTTCTCAGGTTTGAAGGAAGATATAGCTTTTGAGGTTTTGGGTAATGTCATTCGTTGATGTTGCAGTCCCTGAATTAAATATCGGAACATTTACGTATGACGCTCCCGAAAATCTAAAAAAAGGTGCAAGAGTCATTGTTGAAGTCAGAAAATTTTTGTATGTCGGATTTATTTTAGGCCTCACGAAAAATTTATCGTCCGACGTTAAAATTAAACCAATTTCAGGAATAATTGACGATGAATTTGTTTCAGATTATGACTTATGGAATATGGCCTTATGGACTTCAAAAACGTGTCTTTGCGGTGTCGGAAATGTCTTGCGTAGAATTTTGCCGAATCAAATTATAACCGGTGAAAAAATCGTTCTTCCGCCAAGATTTGAAATAGGGAAATTCAGCGAGAGAAATTATTTTAATCCGTTCGACAATGAGCGGGTTAATTTTTTTGTCGATGAACTTAAAACCAATAAACGGACTTTAATTTTATTTTCACGGAAAGAAGACGCAGCAAAATTTTTTAACGACTTGCCGGACTCCTTAAAATCCGAGAGTGTTTTATGGCAGTCAATGTCAGGAGTTAAAGCATGGAACACATGGAACTTGGTAAACTCAAAAAAAATTAGAATCGTCATAGGTTCTCAAAATGCCGTATTTGCTCCTTTGAGTCCTGAAAAAATTATTGTCGATGACGAAGCTAATCCAAGTTATATTTTTATTAAGACTCCTAACATCTCGGCGAGAACTCTTGCGGGGGTAAGGGCTTTTTATTTGGGAGCTGAATTTATTACGGCGGGGAGCGTTCCTTCGTTGAGTACTTTTAAGCGAACTAATCCGATCGAAAAATTTTTCCCTGAACGCAATAACGTAATTCTTGCCGACATGTTCACTTCAGAAAATGCTGACGAAAAAGGCATCGAAGGACACATAAAATTAACTTTTTCACTTTTGAAACGTACTAAACGTGAATTAATTAAAGGTCGTAATGTCTTATGGATTTTCGACAGGCTCGGAGAATCCTCTGAAGTGTTCTGTGAAAACTGCGGACAGTCGATTAAATGCGAAAATTGCGGCCATGTCATGAGAAGTGAAGGCGGCGGAAATATTTTAACCTGCAAACACTGCGGACATTCTCAAAATTTACCCGAAAAGTGCGGCAACTGCGGTTACAAATTTTTCAGCGGAAAACGTCCGGGCATTGAGGCAATCGAAAAAATAGCGAAAAGGTTTCTCGACAGTTTCAACGTCTCCGTCTACACTCAAAAAACACGCTCAAAACCTAAAGGATTAATTATCTCGACTCGAAGGGGACTCGAACTTTGCGAGAAAATCAATTTTTCGTTAATAGCATGGCTTGATCTTGATTTTGAATTAAGCGGGAATGACTACAACACGAGATTAAAAGTCTTCAAGATATTATGGGACTCGTACTGGAAAGGACGCAATCAAAATTCCGACAGAAAAATTTTAATTCAGGCTCGAAGCTCAGGGATTAAATTTGCTGATTTAATGTTAAGGGGCTGGAGCAGGTTTTTCCCGATTGAATTAAAGGAACGTGAGGAATATAATTTGCCGCCTTACGGATTTAATATTGAATTTGACTGTGATGATAAAATTATTCGCGAAAAAATTATTGATGTTTTCGAGCGTGAAAATATTTTTGTCATGGATCCCGGAGATTTGCAGAGTCCTTTGACGATTAACGAAAATTCAACGGAAAAAATTTCAGTGATTTTTAACGAAAATTTTAGCATTCGTGAGAGAAGATTTATTAAAATTACGATAAGGAGCGAATAAAAATTAATCATTCTTACAATAAAAAAATCGCAAGAGCAGCATTAATCGCAGCATTATATTCTGTTTTGACAATCTCGCTTGCACCGATTTCATATGGGGCTGTACAGTGCAGGGTTTCGGAGGCTTTAACACTTTTGCCGATGTATTTTCCCGAAGCAGTTCCAGGCTTGGTTGTAGGCTGTGTGTTTTCAAATTTTTTCGGCGGGTTTGGACTTGTTGATATGGCTTTAGGTTCGCTTGCGACATTAGTAGCAGCAATCTTAACGAGATATTCAAAAAATATTTTTGTCGGAGCTTTTTGGCCTGTAATTTCAAATGCAATAGTAATCGGGGCAATGTTACATTATCTGATTGAGACGCCGTTAATCGAAACATGTGTTTATGTCGGACTTGGTGAGGCAGCAGCGTGTTATATAATCGGAGTTCCGTTGATGAAAATTTTAGAGAAAAGAAATATAATTTCAAAGTCTAATGCGTAATCTTTACGTTTTTAGCAATTAACATTGAGTGTTAGAATGCAAGTTAATTTTATTTAATTGGAGGAATTTTTTTATTATGGTAATGAAAAAAATCATTTTACTGTTTGTAGCAGTGTCCCTTATCGTTATGGGATTTGCAATGTCAGCGTCAGCCGCCGCAAAAAAATCATCATCTTCAACTGCGACAGTCTCGGCTGAGAGTGTGGGAATTGTTGATCGTGGAGAAATTTTGAATAATCACCCCGATCTCCCGACGGTCAGACAGAAATTAGCAGATACTGCACGACAGAAAGAAAATGAAGCCAAAGCCGCTGCCGATAAGGAAACCGACACTGCCAAGAAGGCTCAAGCAGTTCAGGCCAAACGAATGGAACTTGCACAGGAAGAACAGAAATTAATGGCACCGATTTACGCAGATTGTGAGAGAGCAGTACGTGAAGTTGCGACGAAGAAAAAATTAACGCTCGTTCTCGATAAATTTGTAGTTTTAATCGGCGGAGTTGATATTACACAAGATGTAATTCAACAGTTATCACGAAAGAAATAATTTAATGTTATGCGTAAAATTTTTGCGGTTTTCGTAATTTTTTTATGCTTCATTAATCATAATTCAGCGTTCTGTGCTCAATCTCAAAATCATGATTGGGTATGGAACGTTTTAGTTATTCCGCCGTTGTCAGGCTGGGATTCGGAACCCGGAAAATCAATCAGCACGGCCTTAGCATGGTGCGAAAAAGAAATTTCCGAAAGCAGTTCAGGAATCGGCGGACATGACGTTAAATTTGTTTTAGTTCCCTTATCAGGCAGCGAAGATATTTCAATGCGTGATATAAATTTGACTTTTGACGATCACACAATAGCCGTAATGAGTTTCACACGTTCGCCCGAAGCCGACAGAATTTTAGTTTTAAGAATGGCAGGCGGTGAGATTCCTTTAATTCTTGCAGGCGGTGAAAATGTTTTAATAGATTATAACGGCAGACCTATCAGAAATATTTTTGCTTTAGATTTATACAGAGATTACAGATGTCCTGCATTCGTTCAATATGCAAAAGAGATTTACGGACGCGATAAAAGGATTGCCTTAGCTGCCAGCAGATTTACAGTTAATCAGGAACGTGAAGCAAAAATCTGTTATAACCTTCTCGACAAAGCCGGATTTATGCCAATGCCATATTGGACTGACTCATCGGTCAGGGATTCTTATGCGATGATGTCGGAAGAGATTGAAAGTTTTGAAGGCGAGAAATCGGGAGTTGTAATTTCATTTATGGGAAGCATGGGAGCGAGGGAGATTTGGCGAAATTTCATGAGAATCAGAACGGCTTGGAGATTATGGAATTGTGCCGAACCCGAAAAAATTTATTTGTCATGTCGTGGAATGATTTTTGCGGATCAGAACGTAAAACTTGAAAAGCTCGGAGGATTTATTGAGACAAAGAGGCAGTTATGGAGAACGAGAGCAATGCAGGTCGATGATATAGTCTCAGCGGGTCGTGCCATAACACTTTACGAATGGCTTAAAGGAGCCGTTGATTTAATGCCTCAACCGGTCGATAAAATGCCGAGAATCGAATTATTGAGAAATTTATCAAGAGTTCAAAATATCCCGTTTGGGAATCAGGTTTTGAATATTTCACCAGCATTACACAGGCCTTCAGCAAGGAATGTGTGTATAGTCGAAGTTCGCAATCGTGAATTTCAGGATATTGATGTCGTAACAGCAGCGGGACTTCCATATGTTCCTGGTTATTAAAATTATTAATATCTTGACTTTGAGATAGTTTGCTGTAAAATTTTTTTGTTAAAATCATGGGTAATTAGCTCAGGGGTAGCAGCGTTTCCTTCACACGGAAGAGGTCACTGGTTCAAATCCAGTATTACCCACCAGAATTATAAAAAATAAAATCTGAAGAGAACTATGGGAAAAGATGAACGAATCCAAAAGATTTTGGACAGTTGGAGAGGATCGCAAAGACTGAAGGAAGATACATGGCAAAACGTCCTGCTTGTGTTGGATTATTACGGTTTCAAATGTGAACGTAAAAAAGAGTGGGTGTGTCGGCACGAAGATTTTTCGGAACTTGCAAAAGATCATAATGCAAAAGATTTATTAAGAAGAGTGGGGTTAGGTGTCTCAGGTGATTTTTCCATCGCTGTAACTCACGGTTCGAATCGTAAAGCCGGAATGGTTATTCAACGTTACTTAAAAATTATCTTGAATGCGATTGAATTTTTGGAATTTTTACGTGGAAAGGAGAAAAAATCATGAAAGATTTAGACTATTATATGTCGCTTAATTACGAAATGAAATTAGAGGAATTATCAGAAGATGACGGCGGCGGAATTTTTTTGTCGATTCCGCTTTTGGGAGAAATGGCTGTAAATGGTCATGGTGATACGTATTTAGAAGCACGAGAAGCTCTTGAAAATTGCAAGAAAGATTTTTTTGAAATGTGGTTGAAAGAAGGATACGAAATTCCTGAACCGGAATCCGAAAAATCTGAAATATACTTTTATATATTAAAAACACTTGAAAATCGACAGGTTCACCTTGTCTGATCTGAGGGGAGAAACACCTAAAGCCTCTTCAGTCATTCATTCACTTCTAATAGTTTTCTCATTTATTTCAATTTTCCCGATTCCTAAAAGATTTTTGCCTGAATGGAACACTTCAAATTTAAGATTTTTTTCTGTATGTCTGCCGTTAGCCGGAATAATTTTTGCATTTTCATGGCTGATTGTATTTTATATTTTGTCGGACTTAACAAAAATTTCGGATTTATTCAGGGGATTCATATTTACATTTTCGAGTTTGAGTTTCACTGGCGGGCTTCACATGGACGGTTTAATGGACACATGCGACGCAATTTTTTCGCACAAAAACAGAGAAACAAAAATCAAAATTTTGTCGGATACTCATTCCGGATCATTTGCAGTTATGGGCTGTGTAATAATTTTGATGTTCAAAACGTTTTTATCTGCTGAAATTATTTCACACGGAATAAAATTAAATTTCGTTTTAATTCCGATTTTTTCACGTTTAGGAATGGGAATTTTGTTAAACACTCTCAAATTTGCAAAAAATAACGGTCTCGCTGTGATTTTAGGTTCATCAGGAAATTCACGGGATAATTATATTTTTGCGTTAATGTTTGTGATTTTAAGTTTATTGAGTTTTGATTTAATTCCGATTTTCTTTATGATAATTTTATTAACATGGGCGAAAATCTGCGTTAAAATCTTCGGCGGGATTACTGGAGATTTACTCGGAGCGTTTGTTGAGATTTCGGAAATTTTTATGTTGATTGGAGCGGTGATCGAAATTTGCATTTGATTTTAGGCGGTCGTTACATGGGCAAAAGAATTTACGCTGAAAAATTGTACGGGAAATTTGAAGATGTCTGTAATTTTGAATTTGACGAAATCAAAGTTCCCGGGTTAATAATAAATTTACATTTCGGGATTAAAAATTTAATTCTCAACGGCTCAAACGCTCTTGAATATTTTAATGACAGAATCGAAATTCTAAAACACTGTGTAATAATCGGCGATGAGATTTCTGGCGGAGTAATTCCCATTGATAAATCAGAAAGGTTATGGAGGGACGAGACCGGAAAAATTTATCAATATTTGGCAAATGAAGCAGATATTGTTGACAGAATTTTTGCGGGACTTGCAATAAGATTGAAAGGATAAAATTTTGTGAAGTACATATTTTTTGACATTGATAATACTTTAGTCAGCCACGTTAATAAGCCTCACATACCTGACGAAACACGAGAGGCAATAAAATTATTGAAACGTTCTGGGCATATTCCGGCAATAGCAACAGGCCGGGCATCATTTTTGACTTTTAAGACGGCACAGGAATTTGAAATTGATAACATAGTATGTTCCGGAGGAGCAGAAATTTTTGTCAGAGGCCATGAAATTTATACAGAGTATTTTCCTGACGAATACGTGAAAGATTTTCTTGAGATTTCGGCAAAATTCCCGGAACTTTCGGCTGCTGCGGGAAAAAAATTTGTTTACACTGACGAAACTTCCGGAGCATTCCGAGAATATTTTAATTTTCAGGCAGGTTATGATTGTGTCAGACCGATTAAAGAAATTAAAGATTTATTAATGTGTTACATTATGATTCCTCCGAAAAATTTAACGCCTGAACACGGACTGTTTTATTCGCCTCCCGAAGGTGTCAGGCTTGAATTAATGAACGCATTTACAGAGGCAAGAAATCATAAAACGACTAAATGGCACGGAATAGAATTATTCATTGAACACGAAAACGCAGATATTAATGACATAATAACTTTCGGAGACGGCCCCAACGATTCAGAAATGCTGAAAAAATCAAAAATCGGTGTTGCCGTTAAAAAATCTTCGGAGACAGCGAAAAATTCAGCGGATTTTGTCTGTGATGATATTGACGACGGAGGGATATTAAAAGCGTGTTATAAATTAGGGCTGATATGAGATAATTAACAGGGAAATAAAAATCTTCCGCAGAAACCGTGTACTGAGTGTTCTGACCCGTCCCTAACAAAGACTTTGAAGTCTGAGGCTTATTGCCAAGATAAAAACGAGTGTTGGCTCAGAACTTAATCACTATCACGAGTATCCGTAGAAGATATTTAGATTATATCAGGTGAACTACTCTCCTCCTAACGCTCATTTGCGTTTGAAGTGGGAGTTTCCTAATTCATCGAGGCTGCGCTACACTTTTGTTAGCTGTAGTCGTCTTACGTCCTCTCCAAAGGCGTTACTTCCCGTAGTTCCTACGGTAGTTTATTTTTTAATTATAACACACGCTATTAATATTACCGATTATAGAGACGGGAGATTTCTGGCGAAAAATGTTAAAATTTATTTTGAAAATGAAAAAATTTTTTAACGAAAGGTTTTTATTAATTGAATGACTAAAAATTTTAAGCGTTTTTTCGTATTTTTATTAATATCGGGATTTTTGTTATTTAGTTTCGGTTCTTCATATGCCGTTACTAAAATTGAATTTCTTTCCGGGCTTCTAAATGCAAGAGGCATTGACTGGAGCGAATCTCATGAATTTCAAAGCAATAACCCCGCCGGTTTTTTGCTGCGTACAGGTTATGTTACTGACACAGTTAATAACTTGAAAGCAAATATAACTCGAGCTGAGGCACTGCGTTGGATTATTCAAAGTTTAGGTTTAAGTTTTGAGGCCAATTTATTAGCTGATTATCCGACAGGTTTTGACGACGAAAATAATTTAACCGATTTTGAGCGCGGCTGTCTTGTCCTTGCCTGTAACATGAATCCTGCGATTTTTGAACGTAACGATAATTTCAAAGGCAAAGAAATTTTATCTCCCAATGACTTCAAAACTTTAATGTCAAACGTAAGAAATGCAAGTCAGAATTTTACTTTTGATATTGTCAGAAATCCTATTGCCGGCTTACGTGTTTTTATACATCGTGAGGGAGTTCCTACGGGCATTCCTCAATGGCGGGCTTATCTTGACGGAATCAAAACTAAACCTTCAGCAGACGCATTCAAAAATAGTCTGGAGTCTGAAGGAATCGAAGCAAGTGTTACAGGTTCAAACGGTGCTTATGGCGTAAGGACTCAAAAACTTGAAAATTATGATCACATTCGCAGGCTTGAAACTATTGCAAATGCAAGAGGATTAAATATTCGTGTTCTGCCTTCAATGACTAACACAAACACACGAATCGTTCCTAAATTCTGGGTAATTTTGAGAATAGATCCTTCGTATTACAAAATTTTGCCTTTAATTTCCCAGCACAGTCCGAATGAATTATTGACTCTCTCCGAATTGTCGGATCAAAATAAATCTATCGCCGCCATTAATGCAGGTTTTTTCAGCGTTACTAATCCCGGCAGAGGTTTTGCTGTGGGAGCATTGAAAATCAACGGAAATTTTATCAGCGAACCATATGACGGACGAGGAATTTTAGCTTGGAATAACGATGACGAAGCAATTTTTTCGATCGGCTCTGAAGAAGTTAAATATTGGGACGACATGCAAAATATTATTCAAGCAGGGCCGTTGCTGCTCGACGAAGGTTTCCCCGCTAATCATGACGAAGGTTTTAATAATTCTTTGATTTCGGCGAGACACCCGCGCTCTGCAGTAGGATTAAATCAAAACGGCGAATGGATTTTTATTGCTGTTGACGGCAGAAACGGAATGCACTCATCAGGTGCGACAATTTCGGAACTTACGGACATAATGAGATCGAACGGAATTTTATATGCTTTGAATCTTGACGGAGGAGGTTCAACCGAAATCATAATCAACGACCGAATTTATAACATGCCTTCCGAAGGACGGGAAAGAAAAATTAGTTATGCGCTCGGAGTCATTGAGCATAAAAATTGAAATATGTGTTAAAATACCACAAATAATTAAATCACAACGAAAGGCTGTGTAAAATATAATGAAAAAATTTGTAGTCTGTGCGTTACTTTTAGGATTAATGGTAGCTGTTGCTTCACCGGTTTTTGCTTGGGATATGGCAAAACAGAAATCACTCGGCCAAGACAAAAACAAGCTGACTTGGTATTTGCTTGATTACGGCAAAGATTCAAACGGTGTACCTTTTGCGATTGCAAGAAAATATTACAGCAATCCGACAATCAAAAATGAAATGATTGAGCTTTTGATGTCGAAATTCGCAATTTCACCCGAAGTCGCCGGAAGTCTTTACTTCACCGAGTACGGATATGAATACACTCAAGACGGCAAACAGTTCGCATTAACATATCTTCGTCATTACGACATGCTCGGAAACGAAATTCACGGAACTGAATACGGCACTGACGAGAATCCCAAGACTTTTTCCCCGATTCCCGCAGGTCAGACTCCTGCGAAAGGTGCTGCATACGCTCTCGGGAAATCAGTTTCAACTCAGAAAGCCGCTTCAAAGAGCAGCACTGTCCCGGCAAAAAGAGTTGTAAAAGCTAAGAAGAAATAATTTTTGCCCCTCCGGTACTTCGTACCACCTCCCCGTAATACGGAGAGGCAGGGAGCAAAGAGTC
>JAFSKE010000110.1 GCA_017449135.1 Synergistaceae bacterium | reverse complement strand
AAACGAAGTTCGATTTACATCATGAATACAATTAAGTGCAGACCTCCGAATAATCGAAATCCGTTAAAATCCGAAATTTTAGCGTGTCGTGAATTTTTAGAGGCTCAATTACTTTTGCTAAATCCTAAAATTATTGTTACACTCGGAAATATTCCTAAAAATGCCTTACTCAATAACGAAACTGTAGGAATTACTAAACTCAGGGGGAAATGGCAGAAATTCAGGGGAATTGATTTATTGCCCATGTATCACCCAAGTTATATTATTAGGAGCGAAGGAACTTCAGACGAAGCTAAAATTAAAATTGATACTTGGAATGATATTAAATCTTTACGTTCAAAAATGAAAGAATATAATTTAATTTAAGGAGTGAATTATTTTGTCATTAACTAAAATACCAAAACATTTAGCCATTATTCTTGACGGAAACGGACGTTGGGCTAAAAAACGAAATCTCCCAAGACTTATGGGACATCGTGCAGGATTAAGAAAACTTGAAAACATGGTCAGGCTTGTAAAACGTTACGGGATTCGTTATTTTTCGGTTTATGCCTTTTCGACTGAAAATTGGAATCGTCCTACAATGGAAGTTACGGGATTAATGAGTTTATTCAGATATTACATTCGTAAAAAAGTTGACGAAATTAAATCCGAAGGTGCAAGGATTAGATTTTGCGGACGAAAAGACAGAATCCCAGAAGATTTATTAACTCAAATGAAATGGGCTGAAGACTACACGAAGGATCAAAATATCTTAGATTTCATTCTCTGCATAAATTACGGTGGACGTGCAGAAATTATTGATGCCGTAAACTCCTTCATAACTTCAAACCCAAATTCAAAAATCACGGAGGAAGATTTACGCAGGAATTTTTATCTTCCCGACGTTCCCGACCCTGATTTAATTATCAGGACGAGCGGTGAATTGAGGCTTAGTAATTTCTGGTTATGGGAAAGTGCATACAGCGAATATTATTTCACAGATACATACTGGCCTGATTTCGACGAAAACGAATTAAGGAAGGCACTCGAAGATTTCGCAGGGAGAGATAGACGTTATGGCGGTCTCAAGAGTTGAAAAATCATCTCGCAGAAACAACACCTCTGAACTCGGAATTAGAACTTTAAGCAGCGTTGTAATTGCAGGCGTTATATTAACGGGAGTTTATTACGGCGGTATTGCATGGACGATAATTGCCTCGTTGATTGCTTTAATCTCGCTAAGTGAGTTTTACGGCTTAATAGGAAAGTTGAAAAATTTTCGTGTTTCTCCAGGTGTCGGATATATATTTTCGGCTGTATTTTTGTTTTCTGCCATGAAGGAAAATCCCCAGCCAATCGTTTTAGCAATGATTTTAGCGTTATGCGTGAGCGGAGTTTTCACGGTTGAAGTTTTCCGAAGGCAATTAACGAAGGGGACAAGTAACGCAATTTTCAACGCAGGCGGAATTATTTTAGGCGTTCTCTACGTAATAATCCCTTGGGTCTGTATGATTATGCTTCGTGATTATTCTTTTGGCCGTCAAATGTTAATGACGTTGTTTTTATGCACTTGGGCCTGTGATGTCGGAGCTTACATAGGCGGAAAAAGTTTCGGAACTGTCAAGCTGTGTGAATATGTCAGTCCTGGAAAAACCGTTCAGGGCTTTGTCGCTGGAATTATAGGAAGTTTAATCGCAAACGCAGCATCAATTTATTTTTTCAGCCTTCCGACCTACCCGGTAATTTTTATAGGAATCATATGCGGGATTTTTGGTCAAATCGGAGACTTAGCAGAATCTTTAATTAAACGTGAAGCAGGACAAAAGGATTCGGGAAATTTAATTCCCGGTCATGGCGGAATGTTAGATCGTTTTGACAGTATTTTATTTAACGGTTTATTAACATATTTAATTCTGAGGGTATTATTATAAATGATTAATTTAGGTGTTATAGGAGCTACAGGAAGCGTCGGAGATTCCGTAATGTCAGTGTGTGAGGCATGGCCGGATAAAATTCACGTAGAGGCTCTGTCTGCGAATAAAAAATCCGAGAAATTATTAACGCTCGCAAAAAAATTCAACGTCAAAAAAATCTATCCTTATGAGGAATTTGGCGATGAGGGACTTGAAAATATTTCCAATGACGAAGCTATTAATCATGTTGTTTTCTCGTCATCAGGAACTAAAGCAATTAAAGCATTATGTACGGCGTTGAAAAACGGGAAAAATGTTTCTCTCGCAAATAAAGAAAGTATTGTCGTTGCCGGAAATTTCGTAATGCCATTAATCAAAAATTCCGAACAGTTACGGCCTGTTGACAGTGAACATAACGCAATATGGCAATGTCTGCACGGGGAAGATAAAAGATTCATAAACAAAATTTATCTCACTGCTTCGGGAGGGCCTTTTAGAAAATTCAAATATGACGACTTGAAAAACGTTACTCCCGAAATGGCATTAAATCACCCCGTCTGGAACATGGGAGCAAAAATCACAATCGACAGTGCTACAATGATGAATAAAGGAATTGAATTAATCGAAGCGATGATTTTATTCGGACTTAACGAAAATCAGGTTGACGCTTTAATATCGCCTGGATCATTCGTTCATGGGCTTGTTGAATTTGATGACGGAAGCGTTAAAATGTTAGCTGCCGAGCCGGATATGAAATTACCAGCAGAATCAAGTTTATTCTGGCCTGAAAGATTTTTCCCGTGTCCTTCGTTCAAGAAACCGAATTATAATTTTCACGAAATCAGATTTGAAACTCCCGACACAAAACTATTTCCTGCCATGAGAATTGCCCGTGATGTCATGAAATTGAAAGGTGCATATCCTGCCGTCTTAATCGGAGCTGACGAGGTGGCTGTCGATTTATTCCTGAAGGGTAAAATCTCATTCTTAGGAATTACAAATTTAATCGAAGAGACTTTATCTAAATGGCAGAATAATGCGCCTTCAAGTCTTGATGAAGCTATAAAATATGTCGATGAGGCGAAAATTTTAGCGTTAGAGATTTCAAAATCTTTGTCAACAAATTAATATCTCCCCTTGTGAAGCAATGTCATTAAGTTAATATAAACAAAAAGAGCCTCTAAAAATCTCAGAGGTTCTTTTATAATTATTTAAAAATCCTAAAGTAAAAATGATACATAAAAAGGAACTAAAAATAAAGATAAAAAATTGATATTGGAAATGGAAGAAAATTCCGGTTTATTTTCAAGACGGCCTGGCAAAGATTTTTCAAGAAATTCAAAACTTACTCTTCAAAAAACTGTTT